>CAMFIY010000042.1 GCA_945952575.1 uncultured Leucobacter sp. | reverse complement strand
GGCGGGCGGTATCTGGCCGCTCCGTCGCAGCAGTCGGATAATGAGAAACTTCGCAAGACACGCGTGGCCGCTTGCGAGGCATTACCCAGAAATGGCCGCATCCGCCGGTAACCTGGCGTGAGATGGGGAGTGCCGTCGGGGCACGCGTGACTGTTCAGGGGGGAGCCGCATGGCGCAGAGTATCGTCGGACTCGACATCTCGAGCCGCCGTCTGCTCGCGGTCGAGGTGGAGGGGTATCGCGGCAAGCGTCCCACGCTGGTCCGTGCTCAAGAGGCCGAGCTCAGCCCGTCCGCCGCTCGAGACAGCGAGGTCGTGGACATCCTGGAGGTCTCGGACGCGCTGAGGCGGCTGTGGAAGGATGCGGGCTTCAAGAGCAAACGCGTCGTACTGGGGGTCGGCAATCAGCGGGTCCTCGTTCGAGAGCATTCCGTTCCGGAGATGCCCGCGCTGCAGCTGCGTCAGTCCCTGCCCTACCAAGTGGCAGATCTGCTGCCGGTGCCGGTCGAGGACACGATTCTGGACTTCTATCCGATCGAGCCGATCGAGGGGAGCGCCCCGCCTGAGATGCGCGGCCTGCTGGTGGCTGCGCTCAAAGAGGCCGTCGAGTCGAACGTATCGGCGATCGAACAGGCCGGACTGAAGGTCTCGGCGGTGGATCTCTCCGCGTTCGCGATCGTTCGCGCGCTCACGCCGAGCGGTGTGCTGCAGGGGACGCACACGGTAGTGTCGGTCGGCGCGCGCACCACGCACATCATCGTGGTGAAGGACGGGGTGCCGCGTTTCGTGCGCATCATCCCGACGGGTGGCGAATCGGTCACCGACGCCGTCGAACCGCTGGTGAGTGAGGGGCGCGCCGCAGCTGACAGCGTGAAGAACCGCCTCGGCCTCGAAGGGGTGACGCATCCGCAGTATGCGGCGCTCTCCCGGGCCATGTTCGACTCGCTGAACGGTCTGATCAATGCGGTGCGCAGCACGAACAGCTACTACAGCGGCAGCGAGATCGGCGGGCCGATCGAGTCGGTGATCCTGATCGGGTCGGACGCGCGCGTGCCCGGCCTCCCGAGGGCGATCGCCGAGAATGTCGGGCTGCAAGTGCGGATCGCGTCACCACTCGATGGTTTCGCGCTCGGCTCCGGAATCAATACCGAGTTGCTACCCGGGCTGAGTCCGGATCTTGCGGTGCCGCTCGGGCTCGCGTTGGGAGGCGAGTGATGGCGCGCCAGACAAAGAGCAAGATCCCCTTCGGCGGGAAACCCCATGTCGACTTGCTCCCCGAGTCGCAGCGGGCGGAGCGACTGCACCGTGCCACGGTGCCGAAGCTGCTCACATACATCGTCTTGAGTGCGGTGCTTGCCGGTGCGATCTGGGTAGCTGGAGCGGTACCGGTGTACCTGGCCAATCAACGCCTCTCGCTCGCGGAGCTCGAGGCGTCGACACTGAGCGATCAGATCGCGCAGTACCCCGATGAGCAGAAGTCGCTGAGTGCGGTGAGTCGGCTGACCGCGGAGCGTGCGAAACTGACTTCGTCCGAAATTCTCTTTGCCGATTTCCTGAACAAGATCAACGACGCGCTTCCAAAAGGTGCAGTGATTGTTGGATACACCGGAATCCTTCCGGTGAAGAAGGATGCACAACTCCCGGAAGAGTACGGAATGGACCTCGACCCGCTCTGCACTGCCGACACTGCTACGGTCACGGTGGTTTTCGGAGGCGAGAATCTGGACCCTGCTCCCGCGTTCATTTCCAGGATAGAGTCCCTGAAGACGGTAAAATGCCTGGTCGGTACTAAAATCGTGGGTGACGATACGGGCAAAGCGAAATCGATTACCCTGCAGCTGGCGTTGAACGGCGAAGCGCTCGCAAATCGGTTCAAAGCGGGTGCGCAATGAGTGTAAAGACGAGACTTTGGATCCTCGGTACGGTGCTTGTCTGCGGCGCGCTCGTACTTTTGGGCGTTACCGGTGGGCTGCTCCCACAGATGACATCTGCTGCGACGACCGAGGGACTGGCGGACAGTACCGAGCAGCAGAACGAGTCACAGCAAGCTCAGCTGACGAGGCTGCAAAACGCCAAGCAGAACGGTGATGAGCTCGCATCAACGCTCGCGGAATTGCGCATCGCACTACCTGCCACTGCCGCGACCTCGGAATGGGTCGGCGAACTCGGCCGGATTGAGAAATCTACTCAAGCCGTTGTGACTGCATTCAGCCTCCCGAATCCGCTGGTATCGAAGGAGTCCGGAGAGCAAGCCGCGAGCGACGGTACCGCCGGTGCAGAAACCTCGGCCGGGCCCCAGAAGATCCCGTTTGTTATGACGGCGAGTGCTCCTTCGCTCGCTTCGGTGTCTGACTTCGTGAGTGCTTTGCAGACGGGTGACCGGCTCGTACTGGTAGGAAGCGTCAAGATCTCTGTTCAGCCCGGTAGTTCTGCAGCCGATGAGAAGTGGATTGCGGAGATCGCCGGATTCATGTTTGCGGAGCTCGACGGCTGATTCGAACGGCCAGGCTCTCCCCGCACCAGGAGTAAGCTGAAACCCCGACCGTAGAGCGAAAGGCCCGAATCGTGACGTATGTGATCGCTCTCCCGTGCGTCGACGTGAAGGATCGCGCCTGCGTCGACGAGTGCCCGGTCGACTGCATCTACGAGGGCGAGCGCTCGCTCTACATCCACCCGGACGAGTGCGTCGACTGCGGCGCCTGCGAGCCGGTCTGCCCGGTCGAGGCCATCTATTACGAGGACGACCTGCCGAGTGAGTGGGCCGACTACTACACGGCCAATGTCGACTTCTTCCAGGAGATCGGTTCGCCCGGCGGGGCGGCCAAAGTCGGCGCCTACGACTTCGACCACCCGATCATCGCGGCGCTGCCGCCGCAGGCTTCCTGACGTCCTCGCGATGCCGACCCTGAGAGGCGCGCTGCCCGACTATCCATGGGATGCCATGGCGCCGTATCTGGAGCGCGCCAAGCAGTATCCCGGCGGACTCATCGACGTGTCCGTCGGGTCACCGGTCGACCCGACGCCTCGGCCGATCCGCGACGCTCTCGCCGCCGCCACCGACGCGCACGCCTACCCCGCCACCGCCGGTGCACCGGCACTGCGCGAAGCCGTCGCCGAGTGGTATGCCCGTCGCCGCGGCGTGACGCTGCAGCCCTCGGAGGTGCTGCCGACGGTCGGCTCCAAAGAACTCGTGGCGCTCCTTCCGTTCCTGCTCGGAATCGGCTCGGGCGAGGCGGTGGTCCTTCCGCGCGTCGCCTACCCGTCCTATGCGATGGGCGCCGCACTCGTCGGCGCCCAGGCCGTCGAGTCCGACGATCCCACGGAGTGGCCCGAGAACTCCAGGCTGATCTGGATCAACTCGCCCGGCAACCCCGACGGGCGCGTGCTCGACGTCGAGATGCTGCGCGCAGCGGTCGACCGCGCCCGCGAGCTCGGCGCGGTCATCGTCGGCGACGAATGCTACGCCGAGTTCGGCTGGGATGCGCCCTGGGACGCCGAGCGGATTCCGTCGATCCTGGATCCTCGTGTCCTCGGCGAGCGCGACGGCCGACCGGACCACCGCGGGGTGCTCGCGGCCTATTCGCTGAGCAAGCAGTCCAATCTCGCGGGCTACCGCGCGGCGTTCATCGCCGGGGACGCCGAGCTGCTCGAACGTCTGCTGACCGTCCGCAAGCACGCCGGGCTCATGACTCCCGCGCCCGTGCAGGCCGCCATGATCGCCGCGCTCGGCGACGAGGCGCACGTCGCCGCTCAGCGCGATCGATATCGGGCCCGCCGTGCGATCCTGCGACCGGCGCTCGAAGCGGCCGGGTATCGGGTAGACGGCAGCGAGGCCGGCCTCTACCTCTGGGTGACCAGGGGGGTGGATGCCTGGGAAAGCGTCGCCGAATTCGCAGAACTCGGGATCCTCGTCGGCCCCGGCCACTTCTACGGCGCGCATTCGCCGGATCACATCCGCGTCGCGCTCACTGCCCCGGATGAAGCCATCGAGGAAGTGGCACGGCGGTTGACCCTCTCCGTCCGCTGAGCACTCTCCGAAGAATCGCATTTGTTTCGATATCGAGATATTCTGAGGTTCTGCGCGCCCCGTCCGGCGATGCGGACTCGTGTCTGTCGATAGGGTGGAGTGGGAGGGGAGCTCATCCATGGCTCGCCGACACCGTACCGACCCCACGAGGAGACGACGTGACTGAACCGACCCAGGGACAGAACTCTGCCACGACCGCGAAGCTGATCGTGGACGGCCGTGAGGCCGAGTTCCCGCTGCTGCCCTCCGTCGACGGTCACTCGGCTATCGACGTGAGCTCGCTGACCCGGCAGACCGGCTACACGGCACTCGACTACGGGTACGTCAATACCGCCTCGACCAAGTCGGCCATCACCTATATCGATGGAGATCAGGGCATCCTGCGCTATCGCGGCTACCCGATCGAGGAACTCGCGGCGAAATCTTCCTTCATCGAGGTCGCCTACCTTCTCATCTATGGCGAGCTGCCGACAGCCGACCAGCTCGCGGCATTCGACGGCGAGATCCGGCGCCACACGCTGCTTCACGAGGACATGCGCTACTACTTCGAGGGCGTGCCTCACACCGCGCATCCGATGGCCGTGCTCTCGGGCGGACTGCAGACGCTCTCCACCTACTACGAGTCCTCGCTCGCCCCCGAGTTCGTCGAGGTCAATACGATCCGCCTGCTCGCGAAGCTGCCCGTCCTGGCCACTTACGCCTACAAGAAGTCGGTCGGGCAGGCGTTCCTCTACCCGAAGAACGAACTCGGCTTCGTCGAGAACTTCCTCCGCCTCAACTTCGGCAATAAGGCCGAGAGCTATGAGATGAACCCCGTGCTCGTCGATGCGCTCGACAAGCTGCTGATCCTGCACGCGGATCACGAGCAGAACGCCTCGACCTCCACCGTGCGCCTCGTCGGATCGACCGGGGCCAACATGTTCTCCTCGGTGTCGGCCGGCATCAACGCCCTCTCCGGGCCGCTGCACGGCGGCGCCAACGAGGCCGTGCTCGAGATGCTCGCCCAGATCCGCGACTCGGGCCAGGGCGTGCAGGCCTTCGTCGAGAAGGTGAAGCGCAAGGAAGCCGGTGTGAAGCTCATGGGCTTCGGGCACCGCGTCTACAAGAACTACGATCCGCGTGCACGCATCGTCAAGGAGAGCGCCGGCCGCGTGCTCGAGGAGCTCGGCGTCAACGATCCGCTGCTGGAGCTCGCACGGGAGCTCGAGCAGATCGCGCTCGAGGACGACTACTTCAAGGAGCGCAAGCTCTACCCGAACGTCGACTTCTACACCGGCGTGATCTACAAGGCCATGGGCTTCCCGACCCGGATGTTCACGGTACTCTTCGCCATCGGTCGCCTGCCCGGCTGGATCGCGCAGTGGCGCGAGGCGCGCGAAGACCCCCAGACCAAGATCGGGCGCCCGCAGCAGCTCTACGTGGGCTCGCCGGAACGCCACCTCGATCGCTGACCGCGAGGCCTGACGCGCGTGCGGATCGTCGTCTCCGGCACTCACGCGAGCGGGAAGAGCACGCTGGTCTCCGACTTCGCGATCGCCCACACCGGGTACACGGTGCTGGGAGATCCCTACGATGATCTGCTCGACGACATCGACGGATCGGATCCGCGAGTCTTCCTCGCGCAACTGCGCGTTTCCGCGGCTCGCCTGGCCGACGACGGTTCGAGCGAACTGATCGCGGAGCGCGGACCCCTGGACTTCCTCGCCTACCTCCTCGCCTGGCAGGAGCTCGGCCGCGGCGAGATCGGCACCGGCCTCCTGGAGCGTTGCGAGGCGATCGCGTCGCATGCGATGCGGGAGGTGGATCTGCTCGTGCTCATGCGTGCGCCGGACATCCACCTGCCGGCCGATGAGGATCCCGAACTGCGCGACGCCATGGGGGACGCGCTCTCCGCGCTCTGCGACGACGCCGAGCTCACCGGCGGTGCCCGGGTCCTGCCGCTCGAGGGGGCGCCGGCCGAGCGCCTCGCCGGTCTCGAGCGCCTCGTGCACGAGCAGTGGTAGCGTCGCTGCTATGCCTGGAGCACCGACCCCCGAAGAAGGAACCGATCCGCTCGCCGCATTGCCCTGGCCCCTTCGCGGGGAGCGCATAGAGATCCGGCCGGTCACCGCGGCGGACGCCGAAGCGGTCTGGCGCTATCGCCGGATCCCCGAGGTGCAGGAGTGGATCTCGACCGCACCGACCAGCTTCGGGTCGTTCCGCCCCTACTTCGTCGAGCCTTCGCGCATGGCGGTGGAGTTCGCCATCGTGCTCGAAGAACCCGATGGCCCCCGGGTGATCGGCGACATCATGCTGAAGATCGAAGACGCTTGGGCGCAGACCGAGGTTCAGGAAGCGGGACGGGCCGTGCAAGCCGAACTCGGATGGAGCCTGGATCCCGCGTACGGAGGCCGAGGATATGCCACGGAGGCGGTGCGCCTGACGATCGATCTGTGCTTCGGACGGCTCGATCTCCGACGCGTCCATGCGGGATGCTTCGCCGACAACGAGCCGTCGTGGCGGCTCATGGAGCGGATCGGCATGCGCCGTGAGGAGCACAGCCGCGGCACCGCGCTGCACCGTTCCGGACGCTGGCTGGACGGGATGAACTACGCGCTGCTCGCGAGCGAGTGGAAGGTCGGTGCGCCAGAAGGATCCGGCTTCCGGATCGCTGCCGAGAGCTGAACCGGGTTCCGCTACGCGTGCAGCGCGGCGTTGAGCGCGATGCCGGCTCCCGTGCGCGGGAGGGCCTCGACAGCCCCGCTCATCGAATTGCGCCGGAACAACAGGTTCGGCACGCCCGAGAGCTCCACCGCCTTGATCTCGACGGGCTCGCCGCCGGACTCGACCGTGCCGTGCGGCAGCCGGACCTTCGTTCCGGCGGTCACGTAGAGCCCCGCCTCGACCACCGTGTCGTCGCCGATCGAGATGCCGATCCCGGAGTTCGCGCCGAGCAGTGCTCGCTCGCCGACCGAGACGCGCTCGGTGCCGCCACCGGAGAGGGTGCCCATGATCGAGGCGCCGCCGCCGATGTCGGATCCGTCGCCCACGACGACGCCCTGCGAGATCCGGCCCTCGACCATCGATGCGCCCAGCGTGCCGGCGTTGAAGTTCACGAAGCCCTCGTGCATCACCGTGGTGCCCGGCGCCAGGTGCGCGCCGAGACGCACCCGCGAGGCGTCTGCGATCCGCACGCCCTCGGGGGCCACGTAATCGATCAACCGGGGGAACTTGTCGAGCCCGGACACGGTGATCCCCGATCGCTTGAGGAGCGGGATCCGACGCGCGTATTCCGCGGGGAGCATGGGTCCAGCGTTCGTCCAGGCGATGTTCGGCAGCACCCCGAAGATCCCGTCCAGGTTGATGCTGTTCGGCAGCACCAGGCAGTGCGAGAGGAGATGCAGCCGGAGGTATGCGTCTTCCGTGGTCGCCGGCGGCGCATCGAGATCGATCTCCAGATCCACGAAGCGCAGCTCGACATTGCGGGCCTCGTCGCGACCCAGCAGCTCCTCGAGCTCGGCGGGGGCGATGAACGGATCGAGCGTCGCCGGCCTGGTGCCGAGCGCGGGGGCGGGGAACCAAGCGTCGAGGACGGTGGCGTCGGAGGCGATGGTGGCGAGGCCCTGGGCCCAGGCGGCGCGTGTATCGGTCATGCCTCTAGGGTAGTGGTGTGAGCAACACTTCGGCCCCCGGGCCCGCACTCGATCCCTCGGCCGGCCCAGTCGAGCTGACCAGACAGCTGTGCGACATCTCCTCGGTATCGGGGGATGAGCGACGGATCGCGGACGCTGTCGAGGCGCTGCTGGCCTCGGCGGCGCACCTCGACGTGACCCGCGACGGCGACACGCTGATCGCCCGCACCGGGCTGGGACGGGACCGCCGCGTGCTCATCGCCGGCCATCTGGACACCGTTCCGATCAACGACAACCTGCCGGTGCGTGACGAGATCGACGCGGAGACCGGTGAGGCCGTCATCTGGGGTCGCGGCACGGTCGACATGAAGGCGGGCGTCGCCGTACAGCTCGCGCTCGCGCTCGAACTGCAGGATCCGCCGGTCGACCTCACCTGGGTCTGGTACGACAACGAGGAGGTCGCGAGCGAGCTGAACGGTCTCGGTCGTGCGCTGCGCAACGATCCCGACCTGTTCGCCGCCGACTTCGCGATCCTCGGCGAGCCGACGAACGCCGGCATCGAGGGCGGATGCAACGGGACGCTGCGAGCTCGGGTGACCACCCTGGGCCGGCGCGCGCATTCGGCGCGCAGCTGGATGGGCGTCGACGCCATCCATCGTGCCGCACCGCTGCTGCAACGCCTCGCCGAGTTCGAGGCCGAGACCGTCACGGTCGACGGGCTGGACTACCGCGAGGGCCTCAACGCGGTGCGGATCGCCGGGGGAGTCGCTGGCAACGTGATCCCGGATCGCTGCGACATCGAGGTCAACTACCGTTTCGCGCCGAGCCGCGACGAGGCGGAGGCGGTCGCCTTCGTGCGGGAGTTCTTCGCCGATGCGGACGAGATCGAGATCGTGGACATCGCGCCCGGGGCCCGACCCGGTCTCGACGCCGAGCTCGCGCGGAGCCTGGTGCGCGCAGTCGGCAGCGAACCGCGTGCCAAGTACGGCTGGACGGACGTCTCGCGCTTCTCCGCGCTCGGCATTCCGGCGGTCAACCTGGGGCCGGGGAATCCGTCGCTCGCGCACGCCGACGATGAGCGGGTGCCGGTCGTCCAGATCGAATCGGTGCATAGCGCGCTGCGCGACTGGCTGACCGCCTGAGAGCCCAGATTCAGCCGCACGGTCCAGCCGGATACAATGGACGGGTACGCGCACGAGCAAGGAGACGCAATGGCGGCAATGAAACCCAGGACCGGCGATGGACCCATGGAAGCGGTCCGTGAGAGTCGTGTGATCGTGGTTCGGGTGCCGCTCGAAGGCGGCGGACGCCTGGTGGTGTCCGTCAACGACGACGAGGCGACCGAACTGCGCAATGTGCTGAGCGCGGTGCTCGACGGCTGAGCCGCGCGCTTCCCTCACGGGATGGCAAAGCCCCCGCTCTCCGATTCCCATCGGGGCGGGGGCTTTCGCGTGCGCCGGAGCCGGTCTGCTCAGATGTCGAGGCGCGTGAGGATCAGCAGTCCGTCGCCGGCCGGGCTGAGCACCGGCGCGATGGCGGGCGAGTCGCCGACGGTCGAGAGCAGATCGCGGAGGTGGTTGGTCGCGCTGTCGCGCGATGCGGGATCGGTGACGCGTCCGTGGGCGAACGCGTTCGGGACGAGGATCGTGCCGCCCGGGCGGACGATCTGGAGCGCGTGCTCGAAGTGGTCGAGCAGCTGCTCGGGATCCGCGTCGATCACTGCGAGGTCGTAGGCGCCGAGGTTCAGCCGCGGCAGCACCTGGCCGGCGTCTCCCTCGATGAAGCGGAGCCGTGCACTCGCCACCCCTGCGTCGGCGAAGACGCCGCGCGCCTGGCGCAGGTGCTCGGGCTCGATCTCTATCGAGGTCAGCGTCGCCTCGGGGGCGTAGCGCAGCAGCGCCAGACCGCTCACCCCCACACCGGTGCCGAGTTCGCAGATCGTCCTTGCGCCGCTCATCGCGACGATGCCGGAGAGATGCGCCGCGACCGCCCGGCTCACGGGCTCGATGCCGAGCTCGAGCGAGAGTCTGCGCGCCCGCACGAGTGCGTCGGTCTCGGTGGGGTACTGCTCGGCGTACTGCCAATTGCGTTCGAGCCGGCTCACCGTTCCTCCAAGTCGTCGTGCGCGACCCCGCCAGGCGATCGTTACGAGTATCCGGGTCGCGCGTTGCTGCGCCGTGTCCAGGGTACAAGCCGGGATGCCCGGGAACCGGGTGGCACGCGGGCATGCGCCGAGGCCCGGCCGTGCGGAGAAACCGATGCAATGATCGATCACTTGTGCGTTATCAGCGTTTCGGAGCGCTCGAGGCTACTACGATTGCACCATGGGCCTGACGTTCGACAAGATTCTCGTGATCATGGTGATCGCGGTCATCATCCTCGGACCGGAGCGCCTGCCCCTCTATGCGAAGAAGCTCGGGGAGTTCGTGCGCAGCATCAAGCACATGGCGGACGGCGCGAAGGATCGGCTGCGCGATGAGATGGGCCCGGACTTCGACGATGTCGATTGGAAGCAGCTCGATCCGCGCCAGTACGACCCGCGCCGGATCATCCGCGACGCACTGCTCGAGGACGAGCGGGAGGCGGAGGCCGAGGCTCGGAAGGTGCGCGTCGAGGAGGCCGCCGAGCGCCGCAAGGAGCGCATGGCCGAAGCTGAGGCGCGGGCCAACGGCACCGCGAAGCTCAACTTCGACGAGGAGGCTACGTGAGCGCAGGCCCCCGCTCGGATCTCGTCGGAGGGCGGGTGCGACCGGACATCTCGGGCTTCGGTGAAGCCGAGGCGCGGCAGATCATCGCTGAGAACCTCGCCCTGGAGCGGGCTCTGGAGGATGTTCGCGAGGCTTTCGAGGAGAACGGCGGTCGCAGCAGCGATGCCGCGAAGCTGGTCGATGCGCGGCTCAGAGTGCTCAGATTGGCCTACCGCGACGGCCTGACCGGGATGGCGAATCGCTCGGCCATGGTCAAGCACCTGGCTGGGACGGTGGACGCCGCTGATCCGGGCTTCCAGGCCTACCTCACGGTCAGCTTCGAGGATCTGGGCCTCGTCAACGACTTCTTCGGATTCGAGATGGGGGATCGGGCACTGCGCAGCATCGCCGAGCTCCTCACCGACATGATCGAGGTCCCCGACGGCGAGTCATCGCTCGGGGTCGCCCCCGTCGCCGTCGCCCGCGTCGGATCCAACGTCTTCGGGTTGCACTTCGGCGGTCTCAGCGATTCCCGCGAGGCGGCCGAGACTGAGGTGCACGAGCTCGCTGAGCCGCTCTTCACCAAGATCAATGCCGCGCTGCGATCCTGCCTCGGCAACGTCGTCGACGCGGATCTGCGCATCGGCTACGTGCTCTACCGGGCTGCGGACGGCCTCGACGGCGCGCAGATCTTCACCCGGGCGGAGACGGCGCGCCGGCGGGCGCTCTCGCCTCGGGTCTCGCGCGAGCCCGTGGGCTTCGATGCCCAGATGACCGAGGCGATGCAGCATCGTGCGAATCTGCTCTTCGATCTCAGGCACAGCCTCGAGGACGGCAACATGCGCGTCCACTACCAGCCGATCGTCGATGCGGATCGCCATATCCAGGGCTACGAGGCACTGGTGCGCTGGGACGACCCGGTGCGCGGGCTCGTGCAGCCGGACGACTTCGTCCCGCTCACGGAGAGCACCGGGCTGATCGTCGAGATCGGCGCCTGGGTGCTCGAGGAGGCGTGCCGCACCCTCGCCGGCTGGAGTCGGAACGACGAGACCGCGGGCCTCTTCGTCGCTGTGAACGTGAGCGAGCAGCAGCTGCGCCAGCCCGATTTCGCCGAGACCGTGCGCGAGGCGCTGCGCCGCACCGGCGCACGCCCTGAGCTGCTGAAACTCGAGGTGACGGAGACGATGATCCACAGCGACGTCGACCGCACGGTGGCCGTGCTGCAGGATCTCCGCACCGATGACATCGAGATCTCACTCGACGACTTCGGTGTCGGCTACTCGTCGCTCAGCTACCTCAAGTGGCTGCCGGTGCAGAACTTGAAGATCGACCGCACCTTCGTGATGAACCTCGTCGAAGATCCGCTCGATGCGGCGATGGTCGAGGCGATCATCGCTCTGGGGCACGTGATGGGCGTCTCGGTCGTCGCCGAGGGTGTCGAGACCGAGGAGCAGTTCGCGCGGCTGCGCGAGTTCGGCGCGGACCGCTTCCAGGGCTTCCTGTTCGGGCGCCCGGGGGAGCTCGCCGCCCCGCCGATCGACTAGGCGGCGCTGACGGGGAGCGGCCTCCCGGCGAGCCCCGGACCCTGCCGCAACAGCTGCGCGGCGATGCGGGTGAGTTCGCGAGCCGCGGGATCCTCCGGCCGTGCCAGGACGGCCGGGACGCCGACATCCCCGCTCTCGCGGAAATCGGGGCTGAGCGGCACGCTGCCGAGCAGCGGCACGGGGTCGACCGGGTCGGCGCCGGGCTGCGCGGCGCTCAGCCGTTCCGCCACTGCGCGGCCGCCGCCGCGGCCGAAGAGCTCGAGAACCGTGCCGTCGGGCTGACGCAGTCCCGCCATGTTCTCGATGACGCCGGTGACGCGCTGACCGGTCTGCCTGGCGACGAGGGCGCTGCGCACGGCGACATCCGCTGCAGCCTCCTGCGGAGTCGTGACGACGAGCACCTCGGCCTGGGGGAGTAGCTGCCCGACACTGATCGCCACATCACCCGTGCCGGGCGGCAGATCGAGCAGCAGTACGTCGAGGTCGCCGAACCAGACATCGGTGAGGAACTGCTCGATCGTGCGATGCAGCATCGGTCCGCGCCAGGAGACCGCGGTCTCGCGCGGGTCGGCCTCGCCCAGGAACATCCCGATGGAGATCACCTTCACCCCGTGCGCGACGGGCGGCAGGATCAGATCGTCGACACGTGTCGGCTGCTCGACCCGACCGTCCCGGCTCAGCCCCAGGAGCCCCGGGATGCTGAACCCGAATACGTCCGCATCGATGAGCCCGACCGAGCGGCCCTGCGCGGCGATCGCGGCGGCGAGGTTCGCGGTGATGCTCGATTTGCCGACGCCGCCCTTGCCGCTCGTGACGGCGATCACCCGGGTCAGCGAGTTCGGGCCGAACTGCGGGGCCCGATGGGCGCGGTCACCGCGCACGCGCTCGACGAAGGCCTGTCGCTCGGCGGGCGTCATCACGCCGACCTCGACCTGCGCGCGGTCGATTCCCGGCGCGCTCTCCGCAGCGGCCTGCGTGTCGGCCTCGATGCGACGGGCCGCCGGGCAGCCCGCGATGGTCAGCTTGAGCCGGACCGTCGCCTCGCCCGTGTCGTCGACGGCGATGCCGGCGACCATGCCGAGCTCGGTGATGGGGCGCAGGATCTCGGGATCCCGCACCCGCTCGAGCGCGCGCCAGACGGCCTGCTCGGCTTCTCCCCGCTCAGGCACGGGTATCTTCGGCACCGGTCGCGCTCTTCGCGTCGGCCGAGGGTTCGGGATCCTCGTCCTCCGCCAGTTCGAGGTCGGCGAGGAGTGCGCGCAGCTCCGCACGCACGAAATCGCGATCCGGCAGATCCCTGATCGCGAGGCGCAGCGCGACGACCTCGCGGGCGAGGAACTCCGTGTCGGCCAGGTTGCGCTCTGCGCGCTGACGATCCTGCTCGATCTGCACGCGGTCGCGGTCGT
>CAMFIY010000041.1 GCA_945952575.1 uncultured Leucobacter sp. | reverse complement strand
GTGCGCAGCCGTGCGCCGCCGACCCAGTCGCGCCAGGTCACACGGGCGGGAGCCCCCGCAGCCGCGCGCCGCTCGGCCGCCGCGCGCACCGCGGGATTGCCGGACTTGCGGGGATGATTGGCATGCTCGTTCACGCTGTCGATCCTAGGCCGTCGCGGATGCGTGCCTCCTCACCGCGCATCGCGCAGCTCAGCTCGAGCCGGCCACCACCCCGACGCCCGCGAAGACGAGCAGCACCCCCATCGCCTGCAGCGCCGAGAGCCGCTCCTTGTGCACCCACCACCCGAGCAGGGCCGTCACGGCGGGAAACAGCGAGGCGAACACCGCCACGACCGAGAGCAGCCCTGAGCGGCTCGCGAGCGCGAAGCACAGATTCGCCGAGAAGCCCAGCACGCCGATCGCCACGATGCCGACGAGCGGCCACCCGGAAGCCCGGGGGACGGTGCGGGTGACGAGCCCGGCGACGAGATAGATCACGAACGCGGTGACGCTGTTGCCGAGCAGCGTCATCGTCATGTCGTGCGCGCTGCCCCACGCGAGCGTGAGGTTCGAGACGCCGAAGCCGGCGGCCGCGAGAAGCGCCAGCAGGATCGACAGCACGCCGCCGCCTCCACCGCGACGACGAACCTCCGGCCCGCTCGCCAGCACGGTGCCGACGACGGCGACCGCCATGCCCGCGATCAGCACCGGGCCGAGCGAGTCCCCGGAGGCGATACCCGCGACGACCGGTACGAGCACGCTGAGCGCGGCGATCGGCGCGACCACCCCCATGGTGCCGATCGCGAGCGCGCGGTAGAGCGCGGCCATCCCGGCCGAGACGGCTGCCCCGCCGACGACGCCCCACAGGACGGCCCGGCCGATGTCGCCCGCCGAGGGCTCGAACCAGATGAGGCGCGGGAGGACGACCAGCGTCGCCACCGCCTGCGAGAGCAGGAGAACGGTGAGCAGTGGCAGTCTGCGGGAGAGCGTGCCGCCCAGGAAGTCCGAGATCCCGAGCAGGACCGAGGCGAGCAGCGCGAGGATCGCGAAGCCGGTCATGAGCCGCCGGCGTAGGCGTCGAGGAACTCGTCGACCGTGAGCGGCGCCGCCGTCCACCCCAGGTGCCCGGCGAGGCGGAGCAGCTGGGGCGGCTCGACGGCGGCGCGCTCGAGCACGCCCGCCTGCCGGAACACCTCGCGCGGATCCCCGTCGGCCTGCACCTCGCCGTCCACCATCACGATGACGCGCTCGAAATGCTCAGCGCAGAAGTCCATGTCGTGGGTGATCGCGATCACGGTGCGGCCCTCGGCCGCGAGCCGTTCGACGATGCCGGCGATCATCTCGACCCCGCGGGCGTCCTGCCCCGTCGTCGGCTCGTCGAGCACCACCACGGGCGTGCGCATCGCGAGCACCCCCGCGAGGGCGACGCGCTTGCGTTCGCTGAGCGAGAGGTGGTGGGGATGCGCATCCGCCTCCGCCAGCAACCCCACCGCGGCGAGCGCCTCATCGGCGCGCTCGGGGATCTCGGCGGCGGGCAGCCCGAGGTTCCTCGGGCCGAACTCGACATCCGCCCGAACCGACCTGGCGAACAGCTGCTCGTCGGGGTTCTGGAAGACGTAGCCCACCTGGGCCGCGAGCTGCGCGATGGTCTTGCCGTCGGTCGTCTCACCGCCGACGTGCACGACCCCCTCGGTCGGGCGGAAGATGCCGTTCAGATGCCGCACGAGCGTCGTCTTGCCCGCACCGTTCTGGCCGACGATCGCCACCCGCTCGCCCGGGCCGATCGAGAGGCTCACGCCGCGCACCGCCTCGACCCCGCCGGGGTAGCGGAAGCGCACGCCCGCGAAGCGCACCTCGCGCGCCTGCACCGCTTCGCTCATCGCGCGCCTCCCGAGAAGACGGTCGCCGCCTCGTCGAACGACACCGGCAGCGGAGCGCCCTCGGGCAGCAGCCCTCGGTCACGCGCGCGCCGACCCGCCTGGGTGTAGCGCGTCGAGCCCACGCCCCAGGCGACCATTCGAGGGTCGGCCAGGATCTCGGTGGGGCTGCCGGACGCGGCGACCCGGCCGTCTGCGATCACGTGCAGCCGGTCGGCGTGCTCGCACAGCAGCTCGAGCTTGTGCTCGAGGATGACGACCGTGATACCGGCGTCGCGCAGCCGCGACAGCACCTCGAACACCATGCGGGTGCCCGCGGGATCGAGCTGAGAGGTCGGCTCGTCCATGACGATCACCGGCGTGCGCAGCACGATCATCGAGGCGATCGCGACGAGCTGCTGCTGCCCGCCGGAGAGGGCGTAGGGCGACCGGTCGAGCAACTGGGTGATCCGCAGCAGCTCGGCCACCCGGGCGACCCGCTCCGCCATCTCGTCGCGCGGCGTGCCGAGGTTCTCGAGGCCGAAGGCTATCTCCTCGCGCACGGAGTAGCGCGCGCCGGAGATCTGGTTGAAGGGGTTCTGGATCACGAGGCCGACGCGCGCGACGGCCTCCGAGAGCGCCACCCCCACGAGGTCGTCGCCGTCGACCTCGACCCTCCCGCTCAGCTCGCCGCCGTCGACGTTCGGGATGAAGCCCGAGATGATCTTGGCGAGCGTGGTCTTGCCCGCGCCGGAGGCGCCGACGATGCCGGCGATCGTCGCGCGTTCGACTTCGAGATGGACGTGCTCGAGCACGAAGCGCTCGGCGTCGGGGTAGGCATAGGAGACGTCTGTGAGCGTGATCACGGTGCGGCCTTCGCGACGAGGGGCAGGACGATCGGGACGACGATCGCGGCGAGAGCGATCGCCGGCATGATCCAGCGCGCGATGCGCTGGGCGAGGGAGTCGGCGACCGGCACGAGGGCGGTGCGTCGGGCGGTGGATCCGAAGCCGCGCGCTTCCAGGGCGGTCGAGCGCTCCTCGACATCGGTGAACATCCCGAGGACGAGCGGGCCGACGAGCGGCATCATGATGCCGACCCGTTTGATCGGATTGCGCGAGATCGCGAGGCCGCGGGCCTGCTGGGCGAGCAGGATCCCGTCGGCGCGGTCGCGGAACGCGGGGATCAGCTGCAGCGTCGAACTGATGATGTAGCTGAACTTGGGCGACATGCCGCGCTGGGTGAGCGCCGCCATGAGATCCCCGGGATGCGTGGTGAGCACGAGCAGCACCGAGGCGAGCACGAGGCAGACGATGCGGGATCCGATGCCCAGGGCGAACATCAGCCCCTCCGACGTGACCGTGAGGATCCCCCACTCGAAGATCGGCGACCTGCCGCCGGGAAAGGTCAGGCCCTGCACGATCACGAGCACGATCACGATCGGGAGCAGGATCTTGCTGCCGATGCTCGCGAGTCGGCCTCCGCAGCCCGACACCGCGGCGGCCGGCACGATGACGGCCCCCACGACGACCGCCGCCACCCACCAGTACGGCAGCGCGAACACGATCACGATGATCGACAGCAGCGCGACGAACTTGGTGACCGGGTTGAGCCGGTGCACCGGGCTGGGACGATCGACGTAGAGGGTCGACGACATGATCGCTCAGGCGCCCGCGTCTTCGGGGCGCGCAGCGCGCAGCGACGGCTTCGCGCCGACCTCCCCGAACACGCGGTACTGCCGCACGAACGGGAACCGCTGCAGGAAGCGATTCGGGAGCGCGGCGAGGATGACCGCCACGATCGTGAACGTGATGAGCTTGTCGAGCGGGTCGGAGATCAGGCCCTGCAGCGTCGTCGCTGCGAGCAGCGACTGGCCCATCGCCTGGAACGCGCCGACGATCGCTCCCGCACCCCCGCCCACGGCGCCGCCGAAGATGAACGCGGCGATGGGGGCGGAGATCATCGCGGCGGTGACGCCGGTGACCGCGCCGGCGACGGGTGCGAGATACCAGCGCCGGAACATGCCCCAGCGCGCGGCATAGCCCGCGAGCACGCCGATCACGACCTGCACCACCGCGAACGGGAGGGCGACCGGGCTGAGCGTGAGGCCCCAGATCACGTTGGTCAGGATGCCGGTCACGACGCCCGCCGCGGGCCCGGCCACCGCCGAGACCAGCACGGTGCCGATCGAATCGACGTAGACGGGCAGGCCGATCACGGCGACGATCTGACCGATCACGATGTTGAGCGCGACGGCCACGGGGATCATCGCGATGGTGGAGGTCGGCAGGCGGTGGATGGAGCCCATCGCGAGCAGCACGGCGCCGATGAGGTAGCCGCCCATGGCGATGAGGCCGGCGCTGCTGGTGCTGCTCTCCCCGACCTCCGCCGGCTGACCGATCACCAGGTAGAGATAGGTCGCGATGATGATCACGGCTCCGGCCGCGATCAGGACGATGTTGCGGACCCGCTTGGGATCCTGGACTGCGTTACCGGACATTCGAATGCCTCCTTGCATCCCGATGAGTGTGTCGGACGGGTCAGCCCACGCGGCGTGCGAAGGCGCCGACCCGGTCGACGACGCGGCGGAAGAATTCCGCCGGGTCGGTGTCGACGACGATGGCGGCATTCGCGGGGCGACCCCACATGCCGCGCCAGTCGGCGACGGTCTGCCCGCGGGTCAGCGTACCCGCGAGCTCGACGTCGACCACGGCCGGACGCATCACGCCGAGGCTCGGGTCGAGGGCGATCGCCGCAGCGAAGGGATCGTGCATGTGGGCGAGGAACCCCTGATCCTGGGCGAGGTGGAACTCCATGTAGAAGCGCACGGCATCGGAGAGGTGCCGGATGACGCGGTTCGAGGCCTGCGAGCGCTGCTCGGGCGGATCCTCCGGCGCGATGATCTCGGCGGGCTCGCTTTCCGCCGCGACGGCGAGCTCGGCGATGTGCTCGGGCTTCATCTCGATGCGCTCGGTCACGTCGAGGGCGCAGACGATGGGCATCCGTTCCTCGGGCAGCCCCGAGAACGCGTCGAACACGATCTTGGCCGAATCGGGATCGACGGCGATGTTCCACTCGGTCGTGGGGGTCGTGTTGCCGGCGTGGTTGAAGGAGCCGCCCATGACGACGAGGCGCCCCAGCAGCCGCGGCAGCTCGGGTTCGAGCTTGATGGCGAGCGCGAGATTGGTGAGGGGGCCGGTCACGAGGCCGATCACCTCGCCGGGGCGGCGGCGCACGGCGTCGATCCACACCTCGGTGGCGTGGCGCGCCGAGAGGGCGCGGGTCGGCGCCGGCAGCTCGGCATGGCCGATGCCCTGCGGGCCGTGCGTCTCCTCGGTCGTCATGAGGGGCTGGATGATCGGCACCTCGGCGCCGAGGGCGACCTCGACGTCGTCGTAGCCGCAGAGCTCGAGCCAGGCGAGATTGTTGATCGCGACCTGGTGCGCGGGCACGTTGCCGGCGGTGCAGGTGATGGCGAGGATCTCGGCCTCGGGGCTCGCCATGAGGTAGAGCAGAGCGAGCGAGTCGTCGATGCCGGTGTCGACATCGAGGATGAGGGGAACGCGGGAAAGGGTGTCGCCCATGGTGACTCCAGACGTCAGAGGGAGTCTCCCGGCACCGCACGACCGAAGGCATCCAGTCGCACCGCGCAGA
This sequence comes from uncultured Leucobacter sp., assembly GCA_945952575.1. Lineage (GTDB taxonomy): Bacteria > Actinomycetota > Actinomycetes > Actinomycetales > Microbacteriaceae > Leucobacter. The sequence goes on along the minus strand of CAMFIY010000041.1, from coordinate 7,810 downwards.
AAGACGGGGTGCAGTGGTGGTCTCAGCCTGGCACGTCTGCAGGTGTCGCGCAGCGGCTTCGACCTATCCAGACACCCGGTCTCCTCATCGTCATACGATCTGCGTCGATCGCGGTGCAGTCACCCTACCGCAGGCGGAGGCCGGGCTGTCAAGTGTCCGCATCGAGTTTCACCGAGGCCGTCCTCTCCGGTTCCGACCGGCCGGACACGCCGCTACGGCCCGCGCAGCTCGCCGAAGCTCGAGCGCAGCCGACCCAGCCATTCCCGGATCGCGACGAGGTCGGGCTTGCCGCCGGGCAGACGGGGCAGCTCCTCGGCCTCGGTCACCCAGGCGGGCGCGGCCGCCGGGCCGAGACGATCCCGGATCGCGTCGCGCACCTCGTCGAACGCCGTCGCATCCGGCTCGGTCGCGACAACCAGGGTCACCTGCTCGCCCCACTCGGGATGCTCGGATCCGAGCGCCACCGCACTCGACCATCCGACGTGCTCGCGGGCCACGCGCTCGACCTCGTCGAGCGACACGTTGCCGCCGCCCGAGACGATGACGCGGTCGAGGCGGCCGGTGACCGTGAGCATCCCGCCGAGCAGCTCGCCGGCGTCGCCGGTGCGGTACCAGCGGGTGCGCGCGCCGTCTCGGTCGAACTCGTCGAGGAAGCGCTCCGCGGTCTGCACCGGATCCCCGACGTAGCCGAGCGCCAGGCTGGATCCGGCCAGCTGCACCTCGCCGGAACCGGCCTCCGTGGGACGGATCCGGACCCTGGTGTCGCCGATCTCGACGCCGTCGTAGACGCAGCCGCCCGCCGTCTCGGTCATGCCGTAGCTGCGACGCAGGGCGACGCCGAGCGCATGGGCGCGGCTGCGCAGCGAGAGCGGGGTCGCCTGCCCGCCGACGAGCACGCCGGCGAAGCCGCGCAGGATGTCGGCCGCTGCGGGATCCTGCTCGGCCAGGTCCAGGAGCCGGGACAGCTGCACCGGCACGAGCGAGACGAAGCGCTGCTGCTCCTGCATGCGGTCGGCCGCGGCGAGGAGGGCGGACGGATCGAAGGGGCCGTCCAGGAACACGGGCTCGACGCCGCCGAGCCGGCTGCGCACCAGCATCTGCAGGCCGGAGATCAGGTGGCCGGGCAGCGTGACGAGCCACTGGCCGGCCGGGAGCCTCGCATGGCGGCCGGGCGGGGTCGCGTTCTCCCGCTCATGCCCGCCGAGCGCCTCGGCGGTGGCCCTGGCGCTCGCGCGGAGAGCGTCGGCGGAGAGCGCCACCGCCTTGGGGATCCCGCTCGAACCCGAGGTGCGCACCACGACGGCGGTCCCCTCGGGCAGCTCCTGCTCCTGCAGCGCGCGCACGACCTCGAGGTCGGTGCCGGGCGGGACCGGGAACACCGGGGCGCCCCCGGAGAGGGCGTCGTCGATCGCCGCCAGCAGCCAGGCCCGATCCTCGGTGGGGACGGCCCGCAGCGAAGCTCTCGAAGTCACGCCCCCAGATTACCCGCGGCGTCGGCGAGCCGCCGTGCCGCGCGCTGGAGCGCCTCGACCAGCTGGGAGCCGCGCTCGTCCGTGATGCGGGCGGAGGGGCCGGAGATGGAGACGGCCGCGGGCGGGCGGGAGCCCGGGATGGCCACGGCGATGCAGCGAACGCCGACCTCCTGCTCGCTGTCGTCGATGGCGAAGCCGCGGCGGCGCGATTCGCGGAGGTTCGCGAGCAGGGCCTCCGGGTCCACGATCGTCGAGGTCGTGTAGCCCGGCATGCCGGTGCGCGCGACGAGCTCGCCGACGCGTCGATCCGGCAGCGTGGAGAGGATCGCCTTGCCCACTCCCGCCGCGTGGGGGAGCACTCGACGGCCGACCTCCGTGAACATCCGCATGCGGTGCCGGGACGGAACCTGTGCCACGTAGGCGATCAGATCGCCGTCGAGCACGGCGAGGTTCGCCGTCTCCTCCGACGCCTCCTCGAGCTCGACGAGCACGCCCTGCGCGACGGCCGCGAGCTGCGGCGCCGCCCGTTGGCCCAGGTGCATGAGCGCCGGCCCGAGCGCGTAGGCGCGGGACCCCTCCTGCCGCACGTAGCCGAGCGCGAGGAGGGTCTTGAGCAGGCGGTGCGCGGTGGGCGCGGCGAGGCCGCTCGACTCCGCGATCTCGACCAGCGGCAGGGGCCCGTCGGCGTCGGCCAGTATCTCGAGCAGCTCGAACGCCCGCTCGACCGATTGCACGGTGCCCCGGTCGCCGCCGCGGCCGCCGTTCGGATTCGCCCGCGCCGCACTCGATTCGTCGCGGGTCCCGATTCGCTGTGAGGATTTCATAATGCAGAATCATTATTCTGCATAGCGGGATCCGTGTCTAGACTCTCCCCCATGAGCCCGTACCTCCGTCGCGCCGATCTGCAGGTCGCGCAGCCCCTCGTCGACTTCGCCGAATCCACCGCCGCCGCGCACGGCCTCGACCTCGACGCGTTCTGGGCCGGTGTCAGCGGGATCGTGCACGACCTCGCCCCGAAGAACGCGGCCCTGCTCGCGGAGCGGGACCGCCTGCAGGCCCGCCTCGACGAGTGGCACCGCGAGAATCCCGGCGTGCCGGATCCCGCCGGCTACCGCGCATTCCTCGAGGAGATCGGCTACCTCCGCCCCGAGCCTGCACCCTTCTCCGTCTCCACCGCCGACGTGGACCCCGAGCTCGCCGAGCTCGCCGGCCCGCAGCTCGTCGTCCCCCTGCTGAACGCCCGCTTCGCGCTCAACGCCGTGAACGCGCGCTGGGGCTCGCTCTACGACGCGCTCTACGGCACGGACGCGATCGATCGCAGCGGCGAGCTCGCCCCGGGAGACGAGTTCAACCCGGCGCGCGCCGCCGCGGTGATCGCCTACGGCCGCGCCCTGCTCGACCGCATCGCGCCGCTCGCCTCCGGCTCGCACGCCGACGCGACCGGCTACGCGATCTCGGAGGGGCGGTTGCTCGTCTCGACGCGGGCGTCGGGCGCCGTGCCGCTCGCCGATCCCGCGGCCTTCGCCGGCTACCGCGGCGAGCCCGCCGACCCGAGCCGGGTGCTGCTGCGCCACAACGGCCTGCACGTCGAGATCGTGATCGACCCGAGCGGGGCCATCGGCTCCGGCGACGCCGCGCACGTGCAGGATCTGGTGATCGAATCGGCACCGACCACGATCATGGACCTCGAGGATTCCGTGGCCGCCGTCGACGCCGACGACAAGGCGCTCGGCTACCGCAACTGGCGGGGCCTGATGGACGGCACGCTGTCGGAGCAGGTCGTGAAGAACGGCAGCAGCTTCACCCGCTCGATGCACCCGGATCGCGAGTACACCGCGCCCGACGGCGAGCGCCTGGTGCTGCCCGGGCGCTCGGTGCTCTTCGTCCGCCACGTCGGGCACCTCATGCGCACCGACGCCGTGCTCGATCGCGACGGGTCGGAGATCCCCGAGGGCATCCTCGACGCCGTCATGACCGTCCTCGGATCGCTCGCCGACGTCGCCCGATCCCGCACCGGCGATGCCGCGGGATCCCGAGCCCTCTCCAACTCGCGCACCGGCAGCGTCTACATCGTGAAGCCCAAGATGCACGGCCCCGACGAGGTCGCCTTCGCCTGCGAGCTCTTCGCCCGGGTCGAGCAGCTCTACGGGCTGCCGGAGCGCACCGTCAAGATCGGCATCATGGACGAGGAGCGGCGCACCTCGGCGAACCTCGGCGCCTGCATCGAGGCCGCCGCCGACCGGGTCGTGTTCATCAACACCGGCTTCCTCGACCGCACCGGCGACGAGATCCACACCTCCCTGCAGGCCGGCCCGATGCGGCCGAAGGCCGGGATCCGCACGGAGCCGTGGCTCGGCGTCTACGAGGCGCGCAACGTCGCCATCGGCGTGGCCGCCGGCCTCGACGGGCACGCCCAGATCGGCAAGGGCATGTGGGCGATGCCGGATCTCATGCACGACATGCTCGAGCAGAAGATCGGCCACCCGCGCTCGGGCGCCTCGACGGCGTGGGTCCCCTCGCCGACCGCCGCGACCCTGCACGCGCTGCACTACCACCGGGTCGACGCCTTCGCGGCGCGACGCGAGCTGCCGCCGCTGCCGGGCGACAGCCTCGACACGCTGCTCCGCATCCCGCTCGCCGCCCCCGGCGAGCTGACTTCCGAGGTCGTCGCCATCGAGCTCGACAACAACGTGCAGTCGATCCTGGGCTACGTGGTGCGCTGGATCGACCAGGGCGTCGGCTGCTCGAAGGTGCCGGACATCCACGACATCGCGCTCATGGAGGACCGCGCCACGCTGCGCATCTCGGCGCAGCTGCTCGCGAACTGGCTCGCGCACGGCGTCATCTCCGAGGCGCAGGTCGACGAGAGCCTTGCACGGTTGTCGTCGGTGGTGGATCGGCAGAACGCCGGAGACGCCGCCTATGAGGCGCTGTACCCGGGAGGAGCGCCGAGTCTCGCCTTCACCGCTGCGCGACGCCTGATCGTCGAGGGCGCCGCGCAGCCGAGCGGCTACACGGAGCCGCTGCTGCACGCGCTGCGACGGGTCAAGAAGTCCGAGGGCTGAGGGCGACGGCCGCGATCCCGCGCCATCAGGCCGGCAACCACCGGCGGGAGCGGCAAGCCAGGCACCGGGTTCCGCCACGGCCGAGCGGCCGGCGGACCCCACCTCCCGCGGAGCATCCGCTCGCCTCTAGACTTGTGGTGTGAGCAACATCTCCCGCCTCTCCAAGAAGATCGGCGCCATCGCCGAGTCCGCCACCCTCAAGGTCGATGCGAAGGCCAAGGCCCTCCAGGCCGAGGGCCGCCCGGTCGTCAGCTACGCGGCGGGCGAGCCCGACTTCGCCACGCCCGCGCACATCGTCGACGCCGCGCGCGCCGCGCTCGACGACCCTAAGAACTTCCGCTACACCGCGGCCGCCGGCCTTCCGGTGCTGCGCCACGCCATCGCCGACAAGGCGGCGCGCGATTCGGGCTGGGCGATCGACCCCGCGCAGATCGTCGTGACCAACGGCGGCAAGCAGGCCGTCTACCAGGCGTTCCAGGTGCTGCTGGATCCGGGCGACGAAGTGCTCCTGCCCGCCCCCTACTGGACCTCGTACCCCGAGGCGATCCAGCTCGCCGACGGCGTGCCGGTCGAGGTGTTCGCCGGCGCCGACCAGGGCTACAAGGTGACCGTCGAGCAGCTCGAGGCCGCGCGCACCGAGCGCACGAAGGTGCTGCTCTTCGTCTCGCCGTCGAACCCGACGGGAGCCGTCTACTCTCCCGAGGAGACCCGGGCCATCGGCGAATGGGCCGAGTCTCACGGCCTGTGGGTCGTGGCCGACGAGATCTACCAGAACCTGGTCTACGACGGCGTGAAGGCCGTCTCCATCGTGGAAGCCGTCCCGGCGCTGACCGACCGCGCGATCCTGGTCAACGGCGTCGCCAAGACCTATGCGATGACCGGCTGGCGACTGGGCTGGATGCTCGGTCCGGCCGACATCATCAAGGGCGCCGCGAACCTGCAGTCGCACCTCTGCTCGAACGTGAACAACATCGCCCAGATCGCCGCCGCGGCCGCGCTGAACGGCCCGCAGGAGCCCGTCGAGGAGATGCGTCTCGCCTTCGACCGCCGCCGCAAGCTGATCGTCGACGAGCTGAACCGGGTCCCCGGCTTCCACTGCCCGACTCCCGAAGGCGCCTTCTACGCCTACGTCGACGTCACCGGCGCACTCGGCCGGGAGATCCGCGGCGCGACGCCGACCACCTCGCTCGAACTGGCCGACCTGATCCTCGGCGAGGCTGAGGTCGCTGCCGTGCCGGGCGAGGCGTTCGGCCCGTCCGGCTACCTGCGCTTCAGCTACGCGCTCGGCGACGAGGCGCTGCTCGAGGGCGTGCGCCGCATCCAGGCGCTGCTGGGCGAGTAGCCGGTGCTCGGCGGATCGGCGGGGCAGCGATGACGGGGAGATTCGCGCGCGAGCGCGTTCGGCACGAACTGGTGCGGCGCGAGGTGCGGGTGCTGCGCACCGAGCTCGTCGCGCCCGGGATGCGGCGGGTCACGCTGAGCAGCGATGAGCTGACCGGGTTCGCCTCGCCGGGGCCCGCGGATCACGTCAAACTCGCGTTCCCCGACGGGAGCGGCGGAGCCGGCGCGATCGTGACCAGGGACTACACGCCGCTGGCCTTCCGGGCCGGAGCGGACGGCGCCGATCCCGAACTGGACGTCGACTTCTACTTGCACGGGGACGAGGCGGGCGGTGCCGCGGGATCCGGCGGGCCGGCGGCGCGCTGGGCCGCGAGCGCGGCGCCCGGCGATGCGATCACCGTCATGGGCCCGCGCGGATCCGCCCTGCCGCCCGCCGACATCGATGAGCTGATCCTCGTGGCCGACGAGAGCGCGCTGCCCTCCGCCGTCCGCTGGCTCGGCGCCCTCGAGACGATCGCGCCCGCCGCGCCGGTGCTCGGACTGTTCTCGGTCGACGACCCCGCAACCGCCGACTACCTGCGCGCGTTCGAGGCCGAGGGTCGCGAGCTGCGCTGGTTCTCGGGCGAGGATCGGGACGAGCGCGTCGGCGCCGCTCTGCGCGAGGCGCGGATCGATGCGGGCACCTTCTGCTTCCTGGCCGGCGAGGCGTCCGCGCTCGTGCCGCTGCGCCGATTCCTGCGCCGGGAGCTCGGCCTGCCCAAGGAGCAGGTCGATGTGCACGGCTACTGGAAGCGCGGCATCTCGGGGCACGATCACCACGCCCCGGTCGATCCGAGCGACGCCGACTGAGAGGCCTGACTCGGGGCGCGCCTTCCGGCGCGGCTATCCCGTCTGCGTGTCCGGCGTCCCCTGGTGGTAGCGCTCGCGCCAGCCGCGGCCCTCGTCGATCCAGATCGAGCTGCGGTGCACGATCCCCCGATCGTCGTGCGTTCGGAAGCGGATGTGCGCCACCCCCGGCGCGAGCTCGACCACCCGCCCGAACTCGACGCGCTTCGTCTGGTCGGGCACCGTCTGGAGCTTGCTGATCACCTCGGCCCGTGTCCACGAGTACCCGGTCCGGCCGATCTCGTCGAAGTCGGGGTGGATCGTGCGCTCGAGCCACTCGGCGTCGGAGCGCCCCGCGGGCCCGAGCAGTTTGGACTCCTGCGCCACGATGGCGTCGCGCACCTCGGCGGATGCGGGAGCGCCGGCGCCCGGCGCGCAGCGCGGTCCGGGCTGCCCGCTTTCGTCGAGCCCGAGCTGCGCCCACGAGAGGCCGGCAGGCAGGCCGCTGCCATCGTCGATCGCGTAGGCGACGTCCTCACCGTCCAGCAGCGCCTCCGCGCCGTCGACGCCCTGCGTGTCCGGCGTCCCCTGGTGGTAGCGCTCGCGCCAGCCGTCGCCCTCGTTCAGCCAGATGCCGCCTCGGTGCACGATCCCCCGATCGTCATGCGTGCGGAAGCGGATGTGCGCGACACCCGGTGCGAGCTCGATCACGCGCCCGAAGGCCACGCGTTCGGTCTGACGCGGAAGGGTCTGCAGCTTGCTGATGGCCTCCGCGCGCGACCACGGGTATCCGGTGCGGCCGATCTCGTCGAAGTCGCGGTGGATGAGTCGCTCGAGCAGTTCGGGATCCGTGCGCGCGATCGGTCCGAGCAGGAGGAGCTCGCGGGCGAGGATCGCCTCGCGCACCTCGGCGCGCGTGCCGCAGCACGGGCAGCCCATGTGTCCGATCAAATCCCCTTTAGCCATGCGCGCGCCCCTGCGATTGCGCCGCCAAGGCGTTCAACTGCTCGCCCAGCTCCAGCACCCGGTTGTTCAGGTGCGCGAGTTCCTCGAGGATGATTTTTGCGATCACCACCGTTTCCTGTGCGAACTCCTGGGCGCGGGTCT
>CAMFIY010000040.1 GCA_945952575.1 uncultured Leucobacter sp. | reverse complement strand
GGGGTGACCACCGGCCCGAAGAAGGCGACTCCGTCGATCGAGATGATCGGCACGCCGACGTCGGGGCCGGCGATCTTCAGCGCATGATCGGTGTTCGCGCGCAGCTGCGCATCGCTCGCCTCGGTATCGGCCGCGGCCGCGAGATCCGCTTCGAGGCCGCACTCCGCGAGCGCCTCCGCGATCACCGCATCGTAGTCCTCGCGGTCGCCGGGATGCACGCGCGTCCCGATCGCGGTGTAGAGCGGGCCCACGACGGATTCGCCGTGCGCGACGCGCGCGGCCTCGACCACCCGGCCGAAGCGGTGGCCGGCCACCTGGTAGTGGTGATGGTCGCCAGGCGGGTTGCCCTCGTTGATGATCTTGAGGCTGATCGGATGCCAGGCGATGGCGAAGCCGCGCACCTCCGACACCTCGGTGGCCCAGCGGCTGGTCATCCAGCACCAGGGGCAGATCGGATCGAACCAGAACTCGACGGTCGGGGACGCCGCGGCGGGGGTTGCAGTCATGGTTGCGAGTCTACGGGGCCGGGATCGGGAAGAGCGCCTCGATCTGCGCGGTCTGATCGGCATCGGGGCTGAACCGCTCCCCCGCCGCCGCGTTCTGCCGGACCTGTTCGGGCGAGGTGGCCCCCGCGATCACGCTCGCGATCGGCTCGTGGCCGAGCAGCCACCCGAAGGTCGCCTCCAGCATGCTCACCCCCCACTCCTCGCAGAGCGAGCGATAGGCGTCGAGCGCGTCCCAGTCGGCCTGCTCGGCGACGTGCGGTCGCTGTCTCATGATCCGGGAATCCGGCGGGAAGTGGTCCCGCGTGAACTTTCCCGTGAGGAGCCCGTTCGCCAGCGGGAAGAAGGGCAGCAGGCCGAGGCCGAGGCGACGTGCGGCCGGAGTCTCCTCCCGGTCCGTGGCGCGGTTGACCAGGCTCAGCTCGTTCTGCGCCGAGATGAACGGGGTCGCGCCGAGCTCCGCGGCGACGCGCGCGGCCTCATCCATCTGAGCGGCGCTGAAGTTCGAGTGGCCGATGGATCGGATCTTCCCCTCGCGCACGAGTTCGTCGAGCGCGCTCAGCGTCTCGGAGATCGGCGTCTCCGGATCCGGCATGTGCATCTGGTAGAGGTCGATGCGATCGGTGCGCAGACGGGTGAGCGAGCCTTCGACCGATGCCCGGATGTAGCCGCGGGATCCTCGTCCGCCGGGGTACGGCGCCCCCGAGTCGGGATAGCCGAACTTGGTGGCGAGCACGATCCCGTCGCGACGCCCGCCGAGCGCGCGACCCATCATCTCCTCGCTGCGCCCGAAGCTGTAGCCGTAGAGATCGGCCGTGTCGAAGAGGGTGATCCCCGCGTCGATCGCCGCGCCGATCACCGTGTCGGTGCCGGCCTGATCCTCGGTCGGCGATCCGGGGCGCCCGAAGTTGTTGCAGCCGAGTCCGACCGCCGAGACGATGAGGCCGGAACCGCCCAGTGCACGAGTCATGCCTCAACGATAGGCCGTCCGCCTCGTGCGCACGGCAAAATGGGAGGATCCATATCGGTGCGCGGGAATAGGCTGGTCCCGTAATCCGCACGCACAACGAGCGGATCCGCTCTCGTACACCTATTTCAAAGACCCAGAGGAACACTGTGCCCGGAGAGAACCTGACCCGAGTCGAAGCCCGCGAGCGAGCGAGCGTCGTCGCCACCCGGAGCTATGAGGTCGAGCTCGACCTCACCACCGGCCCGGAGGCCTTCCGCGCCGTCACGACGGTGCGCTTCGCCGGCACGCCGGGCGCGAGCACGTTCATCGACCTGATCGCCCGCGAGGTGGTGAGCGTCGACCTGAACGGCGCCTCGCTCGACCCAGCGGAGGTCTTCGCGGACTCGCGGATCGCGCTGCCGCAGCTCGCCGCTGAGAACGTCCTCACGATCGTGAGCGACCAGCTCTACACGAACACCGGCGAGGGCCTACACCGCTTCGTCGATCCCGCGGACGGCGAGGTCTACCTCTACTCGCAGTTCGAGGTGCCGGACTCGCGGCGCATGTTCGCCGTCTTCGAGCAGCCCGATCTCAAGGCGACGTTCCGCTTCACCGTCACGGCGCCCGCGCGCTGGCAGGTCATCAGCAACCAGCCGACCCCCGAGGCGGTGCCGGTCGGCGGTCGCGACGACGAGGCCGCGGCGGTCTGGGCATTCGAGCCGACGCCCGTCATGTCGAGTTACATCACGGCCCTCATCGCCGGCCCGTACCGCGAGGTGCGCAGCGAGCTGACCAGCGCGGACGGCCGGGTCATCCCGCTCGGCGTGTTCTGCCGCGCCTCGCTCTTCGACTACCTCGACGCCGACTACATCTTCGACAAGACTCGCGAGGGCTTCGAGTTCTTCGAGCGCGAGTTCGACTACCCCTACCCGTTCGACAAGTACGACCAGATCTTCGCCCCCGAGTACAACATGGGCGCCATGGAGAACGTGGGCGCGGTGACCTTCACCGAGGCCTACGTCTTCCGCAGCCAGGTCACCGACGCGATGCGCGAGCGCCGGGTCGTCACGATCCTGCACGAGCTCGCCCACATGTGGTTCGGCGATCTGGTCACGATGCGGTGGTGGAACGATCTCTGGCTCAACGAGTCCTTCGCTGAGTACATGTCGACGCTGGGCGTGGCAGAGGCGACCGAGTGGAGCGACTGCTGGACGACGTTCGTCGCCAGCGAGAAGTCGTGGGCGTACCGGCAGGACCAGCGGCCGTCGGCGCACCCGAGCGGGGCCGAGATCCGAGATCTCGAGGACGTGCAGGTCAACTTCGACGGCATCACCTACGCGAAGGGCGCCTCGGTGCTCAAGCAGCTCGTCGCCTGGGTGGGCCGGGAGCCCTTCATGCGCGGCGTGCACGAGTACTTCGTGAAGCACCATCACTCGAACACCGAACTGGTCGACCTGCTCACCGAGCTCGAGGCGCAGAGCGGCCGCGATCTCACCGGCTGGTCGCAGAAGTGGCTCGAGACGGCCGGCGTCAACACGCTGCGCCCGGTCTTCACGCTCGATGACGAGGGCCGGTACGCGTCGTTCGCGATCGAGCAGACCGGCCAGGCGACCGATCCCGAGCCGGCCGAGGAGCCGACCCTGCGGCCTCACCGCATCGCGGTCGGCCTCTACGAGGATCAGGGCGGCCGGCTGGTCCGCGCCAAGCGGATAGAGCTCGACGTCGACGGCCCGCTCACCGAGGTGGCCGCACTCGTCGGAGAGGCGCAGCCCGCACTGCTGCTGCTCAACGACGACGACCTGACCTACGCGAAGATCCGTCTCGACGATCGCTCGCTCGCGACCGCGACGGCGCGCATCCGGGACATCGACGATCCGCTCGCCCGCGCCCTCGTCTGGGGCACGCTCTGGGACCAGACCCGCGACGCCGAGTTCCCGCCGAGCCGCTTCGTCGACGTCGTGCTCGCCGGAGTGGCGGCCGAGACGAACTCGACCACGCTGCGCACCCTGATCAACCAGCTCCTGCTCGCGGCGGGCAGCTACGTGACCCCGGAGCGGCGCGCGGCGACCCTGAGCAAGGTGGCCGACGCGCTCTGGCAGCTGGCTCTCGCCGCCGCACCGGGCAGCGATCTGCAGTTCCAGTTCGTGAAAGCCTTCGCACAGCTCGCCGCGAGCGACGCCCAGCTCGACACGGTGCTCGCGCTGCTCGAGGAGCGCGCACCGCTCGAAGGTCTCGACATCGACACGGATCTCGGCTGGGAGCTGCTGATCTCGCTCGCCGCAGGCGGCCGCGCCACGCGTGAGGAGATCGAGGCCACACTGGCCGAGGATCGCACCGCGAGCGGGCAGCAGTCCGCCGCGCACGCGCACGCTGCGCTCCCGACCGTCGACGACAAAGCGCGGGCGTGGGCCTCGGTCTTCGACGAGGCGGGCCTGCCCAACGCGATCGTCCGCGCGACCGGCCTCGGCTTCCTGCGCGCGCACGACCTCGCACTGCTCGAGCCCTACATCGAGCGCTTCTTCGACGCAGCGCTCGGGATCTACCAGTCCCGCAGCCACGCCATCGTGGAAGAGATCGTCGACGGTTTCTACCCGGCCCCGCTCGCGAGCGAAACGTTGCGGGCGGCGACCGTGGCCTGGCTCGGGGCCAACGTCGACGCGCCGCCGGCACTCCGCCGCATGATCGTCGAGCACCTGGCGGGCGTCGAGCGCGCGCTCGCGGCCCAGGCCGCAGACGCCCGGGGCTGAGCGGGCAGTTCGATGGCGGAGTTCTGGAGGTCGATCGGCTCGTTCTACGAGACCTATCACGTGCTGCTCAATATCGTGCTGATCCTGCTCGCGGCCGTGCTCGCGAACTGGGTGCTGCGGCGGCTGCTCAAGCGCACCGTCCGCGGGGTGGTGCAGGGGGTGAAGCGCGCGCAGGACGTGGATTCGACCCAGGAGCTCACGGCCGGCCCCTACCTGAACGCGCGGGCGGTGCAGCGCACCCGCACGCTCGGAACGGTGGGCCGGCACGTCATCACCTGGACCATCGTCGTGGTCGCGCTGATCCTCATCCTCGGCCAGCTCCAAGTGAATCTCACGGCGATCCTCGCCTCGGCCGGCGTGATCGCGGCGGGCCTCGCCTTCGGCGCGCAGAACATCGTGAAGGACATCCTGAACGGCACCTTCATGGTGTTCGAGGATCAGCTCGGCGTCGGCGATCTGGTGACCGTCGGCGCGATCACGGGTACCGTCGAAGACGTCGGGATCAGGATCACGAAGGTGCGCGCGGCGGATGGCACGCTGTGGTTCATCCGAAACGGCGAGATCCTGCAGCTCGGCAACGCCTCTCAGGGATGGGGCCGCGCGATCATCGACATCACCGTCGGCGCGGACGCGGATCTCGAGATGGTCGAGCGCGCGGCGCTCGAGAGCGCCGCGCAGCTCGTGCATTCCGCCGAGTTCGCGCGCCGGGTCACCGGCGAGCCCGAGATGCTCGGTCTCGAGAGCGTGTCGGCCGAGCACTCCACGCTGCGCCTCACCGTGCGCACGCGGCCCGAGGCCCAGTACGCGGTGCAGCGCGCCCTGCGCGCGCGGATCAAGAACGACTTCGCCGGACTCGGGATCCGTCTCGTCGACGCCACGTCCGGGCCGGGAGGTTCGGTGTGAACGACCGGAATCCGCCGCTCGGCGCCGCGGAATCGGACGCACCGGACCCGACTCCTCCGCTCCCCGGCCTCACGCTGCGCCAGGGCGAGGCCGGCCCGGCCGTCACCGACACCCTGTGGTCCCAGGTCGGAGGCACCGAGACCTTCGAGCGGATCGTACGCGCCTTCTATCGGGGTGTGCGAGAGGATCCGGTGCTCGCGCCGATGTACCCCGATGCGGACTGGGAGGGCGCCATCTGGCGCCTGCGCACCTTCCTCGAGCAGTACTGGGGCGGGCCGACGACGTACTCCGAGCAGCGCGGTCATCCGCGACTCCGCATGCGCCACGCCCCGTTCGCGGTGACCCCGGAGGCGAAGGAGCACTGGCTCGCGCACATGCACGCCGCGCTCGACGAGGCAGATCTGCCGCCGATGCACGACGCGGCGTTCCGCGACTATGTCGAGCGGGCGGCGCTCGCCATGGTCAACCGCTTCGAGTGATCCGGCGCCGGAGCGGGCTCGCAGTCAGATAACGATCCGGCATCGACCGCGCTCTCGGTTTTGCTCTGGGCGAACCCGGGAGTAGCGTCAAGAACGACCTGGAGGTTCGTTCAACGGCGAGCGCGCCACCGGTCCTCTCACTCGCCACTGGCGCGCACCAGGCAGGGGGTCTCGGAATGCGCAAGGTCATCTTCTCGATGGGCATGTCGCTCGACGGATACATCGTGGGCCCCGACGGCCGCTTCGATTGGGGAGTTCCGGATAGGGAATCCCACCAGTTCTCGAACGACGAGGTGCGCGGCCTCAGCGCGCACATCCTCGGCCGGCGGCTCTACGAGACGATGGCGGTCTGGGAGGATCCGGAGTTCGCCGAGTCGGACGATCCCGTGCTGGCCGACTTCGCGTCCGTCTGGAACCCGCTTCCGAAGATCGTCTTCTCCCGCACCCTCGACGGCGTGAGCGGGAGCGGAGCACGACTCGCCGCCGGAACACTCGCCGAGGAGGTCGCGCGTCTGCGCGAGGCGCCCGGGGACGGAGACATCGCGATCGGCGGCGCGACCCTCGCGGCGGAGGCCGCCGGACTCGGACTGATCGACGAGTACCACATCATGATCCATCCGGTGCTGGTCGGCGGCGGGATCCCGTTCTTCGCGCACGACGGGATCCAGACCGAGCTCGAACTCATCGAGACCCGCACCTTCGGATCGCGGATCGCCTACCTCGCCTACCGCGTCACCCGCTGAGCCCGGACTCCCGCGCTTCACCGGCCAGTCGGGATCAGCGACGCTCGTACGCCCCTTCACTGCTAAGCAGCGAAGTCACCGCGACCGGGAGGTCGCCGGAGAGGAGATCGCCGATGGTCGTCGACTCGAGCACCGTGCGTATGCTCGCCCGCGTCGCGATCCATACGTCGCGCAACGGCTCGGCGGCCCCCGTGTATCGCACGGCTTCCGGAGCGACGCCGCGCACAGCCGCGAGCGGGCCGTCCACTGCGCGCACCACATCAGCGATGGTGACGGTATCCGCGGCATGGGCGAGCAGGTAGCCGCCGGTTGAGCCGCGAAGCGCCAAGACGAGACCCGCCTTCTTCAGGTCCGCGAGGATCGCCTCGAGGAACTTCGGAGGAATGGTCTGCGCCTCGGCGAGCTCGGATCGGGTGGCGCTACCGCCGGCCCGCCCCGCCAATTCGACCAGGGCGCGAACGGCGTAGTCGGCACGTGCTGTGATCTGCATGGAACACCACCTCGTCCGGATCGGCTGCTCCGTCAATCCTACTGAGGGAGGGGCAGGTCTCCGGGTGCGGCGGACCGGAGCCGGGCGGTGCCGCTCACAGTCGGGCGGTACCGAGCCCGCGTCGTCGGCGGATGCCGTTCGCGACCCACGAGAAGATGCCGTCCACGATCATCCCGATGATCAGGATCACGATCATGATCGCGAGCAGTGTCGGCGCGTCGGCGAAGTTGCGGGCGTTCGAAAGCAGCACCCCGAGCGCAAGCACCTGCGAGATGGTCACGAGCAGCTCGCCGGCCAGCAGCGATCGCCACGCGAATGCCCATCCCTGCTTGAGTCCCGCCACATAGGTCGGCAGCGCCGCGGGCAGGATGACGTAGCGGAGCATGCGGAATCCGCGCGCGCCCAGCGTGTGACCGGCGCGCAGCAGCTGCGGCGGCACGTCATCGATGCCCGAGATGAGCCCGTTGGCGATCGACGGAGCGGCACCGAGCACGATGACGAAGGTGATCGCCTGCTCGGTCAGCCCGAAGAACAGGATCGCGAGCGGGAACCAGGCGATCGACGGCATCGTCTGCAGACCTGACAGCAGTGAGCCGACTGCGGCGCGGAGAATCCTGGATCGGGCCACGGCGGCGCCGAGCACCGTGCCGATGGCGAGCGCGATCGCAAAGCCGAACACGGCTCGCCCCATCGTGGTCGCGGCTCCGCCCCAGAACGACGGCTCGGCCAGCAGCTCGCCCAGCCGACCGAACACCGTCAACGGATCGGGCAGCACATACGCCGGCTTGATACCCGACAGGAACAGCAGCTCCCACGCGACGATGACGATGCCGACTGCGAGCAGGGGCGGCCACAGCCTCGCCCATATCCGTTTCACGAGGGTGCCGGGTCGGACGCGCGGAGCCGTCGGCGCGGGCAGCGGCAGCGGCGCCGACCGCCGCACGGGCTCCTGTTCGAGCACCGGCTCGATCACGGCGGTCATGCGGCCGCGCTCCGTCGCTCGAGCTCGTCCTGCTCGTCGAGCCGATCGCGGAGGACGGCCGCGCGCACGGCGATGTCGGGATCGTCCATCCTCCGCGGTCGGGGCAGGTCGACGATCAGCTCGCTCGCGACCCGGCCGGGGCCGGGCTGCATGAGGACGACGCGATCGCCGAGGCGCACCGCCTCGCGCACATTGTGGGTCACGAACAGCACCGTGAGTGCGCGCTCACCGGCGATCCGCTCGATCTCGTCGTGCATCGCGTCGCGAGTGATGGCGTCGAGCGCCGCGAACGGCTCGTCCATCAGCAGCACCTGGCACTCCTGCGCGAGGGTGCGAGCGAGTGCGACGCGCTGCCGCATTCCGCCCGACAGCTCATGCGGCCGCCGCTGCTGCACGCCGGGCAGACGCACGACCTCGAGCAGCTCGGCGATGCGGTCGGAGCGCTCCCGCTTCGGGACACCCGACAGGCGCAGTGCGAGCTCGATGTTGCCGTGCACGGTCAGCCAGGGGAACAGACCGGAGTCCTGGAACATCATGCCGACTCGGCGCCCACCGAGGTCGACGCGGCCGGCGGTCGGCGTCTCCAGGCCCGCCGCCAACGAGAGCAGGGTGCTCTTGCCGCAGCCGGAACGTCCGAGGAGGCAGAGGAACTCGCCCTCGTCGATGACGAGGGCGACGTCCGACAAGGCCAGCAGCGGCGAGCGTCCGTAACGCATCGAGACGTGCTCGAAGCGCACCGCAGAGGTCGTCACGGCGTTCATTCGCCCTCCACCGGGGAGTCCCCGCGCTTGGCGAGCAGCGCGTTGAGCGGATCGAGTGCATAGAGCCCGGACAGATCGGTCTTCTCCAGCAGTCCGACGGCGACGGCGTGGTCAGCCTGAGTGACGAGCGTGGAAGCCAGCGGATCGGCCGTGAACACGACATTCTTCCAGGCCAGGGCGAGCTGCTCCTCGTTCGGAGTCGAACCGGTGATCTTCCCGATCTGCGCAGCGACCGTCGCTTGTGCCTTGGCGGGGTCGGCCTCCATGTCGTCGATCGTGGTGAGGAGGCCGGACAGGAAGTCGCTGACCGCCTGCGGATGCTCGTTGAGGAACTTCGTGCTCACGATGACGTTGGTGGTGACGAATCGGCCGCCGTCCCAGATGTCGGGCTCGTTGACGAGTACGTGCGCCCCGGCCTCCTCGACCATGCGCGTCGCCCACGGTTCGGGCACCCACGCGCCGTCGATCGACCCGGTCTGCAACGCGGTGAGCGCCGTGGCGTTGTCCTGCGGCTGGATGCTGACATCGCCGCCGCCGGCCTGGTCGGTCGTGAAGCCCTGCTCCTTCAGCCAGTAGCGCGCCGCGACGTCCTGCGTGTTCCCGAGGCTCGGCGTCGCAATGGTCGTGCCCTTCAGGTCGGCCGGCGAGTCGATGCCGTCGCGGACGACGAGCGCGGCTCCGTTGGCTGCGGCGCCGGCGATGACGCGCAGCGCTTCCCCTTTGCTCTTCTGCCAGCCCGTGACGGTCGGACTGGGCCCGATGAAACCGATGTCGATGCCCCCCGCGAAGAGCGCCTCTATCTCCTCCGTTCCGGAATTGAAGGTCGCCGTCTTGATCGTGACGTCCTCACCGAGCGCGTGCTGATAGGCGCCGTCGGCGAGGCCCACGATCGCGGGCGCATGCGTCAGGTTCGGGAAGTACCCGATCGTGACGGTGTCGGGCGCGTCGCCGGAGGACGATCCACCGGATGGCGCGGTGCCAGCGCCCGCGCAGGCGGAAAGTGTGAGTACCCCGGCCACGACGGCGGCGATCATGTGGGCAGCGCGCATTCCTGTTCTCCAATTCCCCGAGCTCGGCTCGGATCGCTTCTAGAAGAAACGTACGCAAACCCCACATGTTCAGTAGGAAATATAGGTAATCGGTACTGAGTGCGCTTTCGCGATATCGCCGCTGCTTCGCCGACTGAGCAGGGCCGCCGGCAGACCTGCGTCGGCACGCTGGAAAGGATGCGGCGCGGGCCGGGCGGGCGCCTCCGCAGCTGCTCATCCTCTGGCTTCACAGCGCGCTCGCGACGAATGCTCACGCTGCCCGGTATCGGCGGAGCGAGTGCCCCCGGCAGGATTCGAACCTGCGACCGACGGATTAGAAGGCCGTTGCTCTATCCACTGAGCTACGGAGGCGACACACCGAGACTACTACGGCGCCCGAGTCCGCTCGCCTTCGGCCCACTGTCATCCTCTCCCGTCCCCGAGCACGCACCCGGTCATCGCCTCCGCGTTCGCGGCGATCAAGCGATAGATCTCGTCGCCGCTCAGAGCGGCGCCGCCCATGAAGTGCAGGCCGTAGGCGTCCTCGAGAGCGACGAGATTGCTGGCGACGGACTCCACGGGCAGCTTCAGCACGAAGCACCCGCGCTGCACGCCTTCGGCGAGCACCGATGTGTAGAGGGACACCTCCTGCGCGTAGAGCTCGGCCATGAGCCGACCGTGGAACTCATCGCGGAACGCGTGCGTGTGCAGTTCGTTGAGCGCCTGGAAGTCGATGTCGTCCCGCGAGGTCGGGATGCCGCTGCGGATGATCCGGCCGAGCTTCATCCGCGGATCCTCGATCGACTCGATCTCGCGCAGCCGGTTCCAGTAGAAGCGGGATACCGCGTCCCGATGCACCTCCTGGATGAGGTCCTCCAGATTCGGGTAGTAGTACGCGACCGTCCCGGGGCTGAGCTGGGTCTGCGCGGCGACGTCGACGGCGCGCAGACCGGTGATCCCCCGCCCGGCGATCGCCTGCTTCGCGGCCTGGACGAGCTCCGCGCGCCGCGCCCCCTGATTCTTCGGTCGTGCCATGAACGCATCATCTCCTGAACAGATGCAGGCGACCGCGGATGTGAATGGCGCAAGGCCCCGGATCGCTAGGAAACACCGTGACTTCGTGTAATTCATTAGGTTACACCGCAAAGAACTGGACGCGGAGCACCCACAAGGAGGTGGATGGTGTCATCCCTGGAGAACACGACCGCATTCGCGGAAGAGCAGAAGACGCATCTGAAGAAGACGCTCGGACGATTCGACATCATCCTGATCGTCATGTCCGCGGTGCTCAGCATCGAAGTGCTGGCGCAAACCGCGGGCTTCGGTGCCGAGACGTTCACCTGGACGTTGATCCTCGCGGTCTTCTTCCTCGTGCCCTACGCGCTCATCTTCGCCGAGACCGGCAGCACCTTCATCGGTGAGGGCGGGGCCTATCTCTGGGTGCGACAGGCGTTCGGGCGCCCTGCCGGAGCGATCGCCTCCATCCTCAGCTGGGTCACCCAGCCCGTCTGGGTCGGCGGCTCCATGGCGTTCCTCGCGACCGCGACCTGGGATCAGTTCGTGAGCCCGCTCCCCACCGGCTCGGTCGGGGACTGGGTGTTCAAGATCGTGTTCATCTGGATCACGGTCCTCGCGGCGATCCTCTCGCTCGCGAAAGCCAAGTGGCTGCCCACGATGGGCGGCGTGCTCAAGGTGGTCTTCATCGCCTTCTTCCTGTTCACCACCGTCATCTACGCGGTGCAGCACGGCGTGCAGCCGCTGAGCCTCTCCGACTTCAGCCCGACCCTCGCCGGGTTCCTCGGCCTGGTGCCGCTGCTGCTCTTCGCCTACCTCGGATTCGAGGCCAGCAACAGCGCCTCGGACGAGATGAAGAACCCGAAGCACGACATCCCCGTGGCGATCGCCCGATCCGGGCTCGTCTCCGCGCTCTGCTACCTGCTTCCCATCCTCGCGATGCTGCTCGTGCTGCCGACGAAGACGATCACCGGCATCGGAGGCCTGCTCGACGCGGTGAAGACGGTCTTCACCGTGTACGGCCCCGCGGCCGACTCCATGGTCGTGATCGCGGCGCTCATGTTCGTCGTTATCCTCGCCTCCCAGGGCGCGGCCTGGATGATCATCAGCGACCGCATGCAGGCGCTGACCGCGGCCGACGGATCCTTCTTCGGCGGCTTCTTCGGCAGGATCCACAAGGGCCTCGGCACCCCGGTCAACGTGAACCTGCTCTCGGGCACGGTGGCCACGGTGTTCCTCATCGCGGCGATGCAGCTCAGCGGCGATGCTGGCGCACTCTTCGGCGTGGTGCTCACGATCTCCATCTCCACCTTCCTCCTGAGCTACCTGCTCATCATCCCCGCAGCCATCAAGCTGCGCTGGAAGTACCCGAACGTCGAGCGCCCCTTCCGCGCACCCGTCGGCAACGCCGGGTTCACGGTGCTCGGCGGCATCGCGTTCCTGTGGATCCTGCTCGGATCCTGGGTCGCCATCTTCCCCGGCACCCTGGAGCGCCTCTTCGGCGAGGAGTACGACTTCATGGACATCTGGGGCGTCGCGCAGGGCCCGTTCACCGCGCTCACGATCGGCACGCTCGTCGTGCTCGCCGCACTGGCGCTCGTCGGCTACGTCCGCGGCCGGAAGATCCGTGAGGTCAAGCCCGACCTTCGCACCGAAGCCCTGATGGTGGGCTTCGAAGAGAACCTCGACACCATGAAAGGGGACTGACCTCCCATGACCACCACCCCGCACCCCCTCGATCGGCTCACCTCTGAGGAGATCGAGCGGAATCGCGCCATCATCCTCGACGCCGGCCACGTGACCGACGACACGCTCTTCGCCCTCGTCAGCCTGGTCGAGCCGGCCAAGCAGGACGTCGCCGCCGGCGCCCCCGTCGACCGCCGCGTCCGTTCCACCCTGATCGAGCACGGCAGCGGCGAGCAGACCGAGGTCCTCGTCTCGCTGACCGAGGGGCGCGTCCTGCTCGCCCGCGTGCTCGACGTGACGACCGAGGGCCAGGCCCCCATCACGCTCACCGAGTACGAGGCCTCCGAGCAGATGATCCGGAGCGACGCCCGCTGGCGTGCGGCGGTCGAGAAGCGCGGGATCACCGACATCGAGACGGTCCGCATCTGCGCCCTCTCGGCCGGCGTCTTCGACATCCCGGGCGAAGCGGGCCGCCGTCTCGTCCGCGGATCCTGCTTCATCCAGCCGAGCCCGGAGGACAACGCCTGGGCCCATCCGCTCGAGGGCCTCGTCGCCTACCTCGATCTCAACACCGGCGAGGTCGTCGAGATCGTCGACACCGACGTCGTCCCCGTGCCTCACGAACAGTTCAACTACCACCTCGCTTCCTGGCTGCCCGAGCCCCGGACCACGCAGAAGCCGATCGAGATCTCGCAGCCCGAGGGCGCGAGCTTCCGCATCGACGGCGATGTGCTGAGCTGGGAGAAGTGGCAGGTGCGCCTCGGCTTCGATCCGGTGGAGGGCCTCGTGCTGCACCAGATCGGGTTCGAGGAGGACGGGCGGCAGCGGCCGATCGTCTATCGCGCATCCGTCGCCGAGATGGTGGTCCCCTACGGCGACCCCAGCCCGGTGCGCTACTGGCAGAACTACTTCGACGCCGGCGAGTACTCGATGGGCAAGAGCGCGAACTCGCTCGAGCTCGGCTGCGACTGCCTTGGCGAGATCCACTACTCGGACGCGGTCCTGGCCGACGATCGCGGACACGCGCGGACCATCAAGAACGCGATCTGCATCCAAGCGGAGGACGCGGGCATCCTGTGGAAGCACACCGACGAGTTCACCGCAGCCGTGGACGTGCGCCGCAACCGGAGACGCGTCATCTCGTTCTTCC
>CAMFIY010000039.1 GCA_945952575.1 uncultured Leucobacter sp. | reverse complement strand
GCGTGACGTCGATCGTCTCCGGCGCCAGCCCCTCCGCCCCGAAGCGTCGCGTCACCTCGTGGCCGAGCATCGTGCCGACCGCGCGGTCGACGTTGTGGATCGGGAGATCGATCAGCACGGGCTCGCGCCGCTCGAGCGCGTCATCGGACGCCGCGATCAACGCGTGGTCGAAGTGATCCGCCAGCTCGTGATCCTGCGCGCGCCCGTGGCGGCGCGGCTCCTCATCGGAGAAGCCCGGTCCGCGCAGGACCGGCGTGAGGTCGAGGCCCTCGGCCTTCCAGTGACGGATCGCTTCGTCCACGTCGAGGGCCGCAGTGTCGCCGACCGCTTCGTCGAGGCTGCGGTAGCCCAGCGCTGCGAGGAGCTCGCGCACCTCCTCGCCGATGAACCGGAAGAAGTTCACGACGTGCTCGGCCTGTCCGGTGAAACGCGAGCGCAGTTCGGGGTTCTGGGTGGCGACGCCGACCGGGCAGGTGTCGAGGTGGCAGACGCGCATCATGATGCAGCCGGACACGACGAGCGGCGCCGTCGCGAAGCCGAACTCCTCGGCGCCGAGGAGCGCCGCGACGACCACGTCGCGCCCCGTCTTCAGCTGGCCGTCGACCTGGAGGATCACGCGATCCCGCAGCCCGTTCAGCATGAGCGTCTGCTGCGCCTCGGCGATGCCGAGCTCCCACGGGGAGCCGGCGTGCTTCAACGAGTTCATCGGGCTCGCCCCCGTGCCGCCGTCGTGTCCGGAGACCAGGATGACATCGCTCAGCGCCTTCGCCACGCCGGCGGCGACCGGGCCGATGCCCGACTGCGAGACCAGCTTCGTGGAGATGCGCGCCGAGGGGTTCGCGCGCTTGAGATCGAAGATGAGCTGCTTCAGATCCTCGATCGAATAGATGTCGTGGTGCGGCGGCGGCGAGATCAGCCCCACGCCCGGCGTCGCATGCCGGGTCGAGGCGATCCACGGGTACATCTTCTGCGGAGGCAGCTGACCGCCCTCGCCCGGCTTCGCGCCCTGGGCCAGTTTGATCTGGATCTCATCCGCGTTGCTCAGGTACATGCTGGTCACTCCGAAACGGCCGGAGGCGACCTGCTTGATGGCACTGCGGCGCTCGGGATCGAGCAGGCGGTCCTCGGCCTCGCCCCCCTCACCGGTGTTCGATCTGCCTCCGATGCGGTTCATGGCGATCGCCAGCGTCTGATGCGCCTCGAGCGAGATGGATCCGTAGCTCATCGCGCCCGTGGCGAAACGGCGCAGGATCCCCTCGACGGGCTCGACCTCTTCCAGCGGAACCGGCGGCCGCTGCGACGCGAAGCGCATCAGACCGCGCAGCGTCATGAGCCGCTCCTGCTGGTCGTTGACGCGAGCCGTGTACTCGGAGAAGATCTCGCGCCGCCCGCTGCGGGTCGCGTGCTGCAGCTTGTAGATGGTCTCGGGATCGAAGAGGTGCGGCTCCTCACCGCGGCGCCAGCGGTACTCTCCCCCGGTCTCGAGCCGACGATGCGCGAGCGCCGCGGGGTCATCCGGATACGCGCGGCGATGACGCGCGGCCACCTCGGCCGCGATCACGTCGAGGCCGACGCCGCCGAGCTTCGAGGCGGTTCCCGTGAAGTAGCGATCCACCAGGTCCTTCGCGAGGCCGATGGCCTCGAAGGTCTGGGCGCCGCAGTAGGAGGCGACGGTGCTGATGCCCATCTTGCTCATCACCTTCAGCATGCCCTTGCCGAGCGCTTTGATCAGGTGGGCCACCGCGTCCCCCGGCTCGACGCCCTCGATCTCGCCCGCGCGTACGAGCGCTTCGACGGTCTCCATCGCGAGATAGGGGTTGACCGCAGCGGCGCCGTAGCCGATCAGGGAGGCGACGTGGTGCACTTCGCGCACGTCCCCGGCCTCGACGACCAGCGCGACGCGCATCCGCGTGCCCTGACGGATCAGGTGGTTGTGCACGGCGGAGAGCGCGAGGAGTGATGGGATCGGCGCCTGGTCCTTGTTGCTGTCGCGGTCGGAGAGGATCAGGAACTCGGCACCGGCGTCGATCGCCGCGCTCGCCTCGCGACACATGGCGTCCAGCCGTGCGGCGAGAGCGGAGGCGCCGCCGTCCACCGAATAGAGACCGCGAACCGTGACGGTGCGCTCGCGCAGCGGGTCGTCGCCGAAGTGCTGGATCCGCGCCAGCGCATCGTTGTCGATGACCGGGAAGTCGAGGATCACCTGCAGCGCGTTGGCGGCCGACTGGTCGAGCAGATTGGCCTCCGGCCCCATCCCCGTGCGCAGGCTGGTGACGAGCTCCTCGCGGAGCGCGTCGAGCGGCGGGTTCGTGACCTGCGCGAACTGCTGCACGAAGTAGTCGAAGAGCAGCCGGGGCCGGGTGCTCAGCACTGCGATCGGCGTGTCCGTGCCCATCGCCGCGATCGGCTCGGCTCCCTCGCGCGCCATCGGGACGAGCAGCAGGCGGAGCTCCTCCTCGGTGTAGCCGAAGGTTCGCTGACGGCGGGTGATCGACGCCGGCGGATGCACCAGGTGCTCGCGGGCGGGCAGATCCGAGAGCCGCATCCGCCCCTCATCCAACCACCGGCCCCAGGGAGCGGAGGCCGCGAGCCCGGCCTTGATCTCGGCGTCCTCGCGGATCGCGCCGGTCGCGAGATCGACGGCGATCATGCGGCCCGGGCGGAGCCGACCCCGACGGACCACCTGCTCCGGCGGGAACTCGAGCACGCCCGTCTCGCTGGCGATCACGAGCAGGCCGTCTGCTGTGACCTGGAACCGCCCGGGGCGGAGACCGTTGCGGTCGAGCAGGGCCACCAGCTCGCTGCCGTCCGTCGCGATCATCGCCGCGGGCCCGTCCCAGGGCTCCATCACGAGCGAGTGGAACTCGAGGAAGTCGCGCAGGGCCGGATCTATGCTCGACTCCTGCTCCCAGGCCTCGGGCACCATCATCGCGAGCGCGTGCGGCAGGCTCCGGCCGGCCATCACGAGCAGTTCGAGCACCTCGTCGAAGCTCGCCGAGTCGCTGCCGCCCTCCGAGCAGATCGGCAGGAGCGGACGGAGGTCTCCGAGCAGCGGACTGGCGAGCTGGGACTCGCGCGCCCGCATCCAGTTGCGGTTGCCGCGGACGGTGTTGATCTCGCCGTTGTGCGCGACCATCCGCAGCGGCTGGGCGAGATGCCAGGACGGGAAGGTGTTGGTCGAGTAGCGCGAGTGGACGATCGCGAACCGGGCGGCGAAGCGCTCGTCGGCGAGTTCCGGGTAGAACGAGGAGAGCTGGAGCGTGGTGACCATGCCCTTGTAGACCACGGTGCGCGCCGAGAGCGACGGCAGGTAGACGCCGGTCTCGCGTTCGAGACGCTTGCGCGTGCGGAACGCGCGTCGCTCGATCTCGTCGGTATCGGCTACCCCGGTCGGCGCGAGCAGGGGCTGCTCGATCACCGGGCTCGCCGCGCGCGCCGCATCACCGAGCACATCCGGGCGCACGTCGACCGAGCGCCAGCCCAGGATGCGCAGGCCCTCCTCCGCGGCGATCGAGGCGAAACGATAGCGCTGCGCTCGGCGTTCGGCGGCCTCCCTCGGGAAGAAGACGAGCCCGGTCGCGTAGTGCCCGGGCTCCGGCACGATGAGTGTGGAGTCGTGCTCGGCGAACGCGGCACGGAAGAATGCGTCTGGGATCTCGCACAGGATCCCCGCGCCGTCGCCCGTGCCCGCGTCTGAGCCGACGGCCCCGCGGTGCTCGAGATTCTCGAGCGCCTCGAGCGCCAGCCGGACGATGCGATGGCTCGGCTCCGAGTTCAAGGAGACGACGGATGCCAGGCCGCAGGCGTCTCGCTCGTCCCGAGGATCGTAGAGCCCGGTCGCCGAGGGCGCGACCGCTTCCCGGGCAACGGCATGACTGTTCGTGGTCGCTGGCACTGCGCGCATCGACGTCCTCTCGATCGGTGGGACGTCAGCGGCCCGGTGCGATTCCAGAGGCCCGTCACGGTCTGCCGCGTTGCATTCTGCCCGCTGGGGCGCTCTGAAAGGGAAATTCGAGCGTACCACTACTTTCTTCGGCACTATTAACCGAACGACGCTGTTTCTTCGATGAATCGGATCGAATCACGCCACAACCGAATATTCTGCGGAATTGTGAGATATCAACCGCACACCCGCGAGACCTGAAACACTCCCGAAACAGAGCGTGGGCGCCGTCCGCACATGCGAACGGCGCCCACGACGAAGGGAGCGCGCTCAGGCGTTGAAGCCGGAGGTGTCCCCGATCAGGCGCGTGTGGTCGACCGGCACCGGCTCGACCGCGGCGAGTGCGACCTCGGCTGCGACCTCCCCCACGTTGTACAGCTTGCCCGCGGACTCCCTGCGGGCCTCGATCGCCCCGGGATTCGCGCGCTCCAGCAGCGTAGCGGTGACCGTGCCCTCGATCATGTCGCCCGAGACCACGACGAACTCGACCCCCCGTTCGGTCAGCGCGGGGATCCGATCGCGCAGCGCGTCCTCGCCGGCGCGCTTGGACAGCGCGACCGGCTCGTACTCCGGCATGGTCGGCGTGGTGCGGATGAAGTGGGCCTGGTGGCTCGTGACGAAGACGACGCGGGATCCCGCCCCGAGCAGCGGGAGCGCCGCATCCAGCACGGCGAGTTGGGCATCGCGGTTGAGCTTGAGCGCGTAGTCCTCGGCCATCCCGCTCTCCATGCCGCCCGAGGCGTTCAGCACGAGGATGTCGAGCCCGCCGTACTCGCGCTGCACCTCGCCGAACATCTCGGCGAGCGACGCCGGATCGGTCAGGTCGGCGCCCTGCACCAGCGCGCGAACGCCGAGCTCGCGCAGCTCCCCTGCCAGCTTCTCCGCACGCGGCGCCTTGTTGCGGTAGTTGATCACCACATCGGCACCGGCCTCGGCGAAGTAGCGCACGGTATCGGCACCGATCCCGCGCGACGAGCCCGTGACCAGCGCCCGGCGGCCCTTCAGACTGCCCGCTTCGAGGGGACCGGACACGTTCGCTTCAGACACGGGAACTCCTTACGGGATCGTTGCGCTCCGGCAACCACTGGTGATGACGGCTACCAGCGTATCGGCAGATGTGTGACGAAACGGGCACAAATCTACCCATGCCCAGCCAGGCGCGCTACAGTGCAGTCAAGAACTACCGATGGATCGCGAAGACGCACCTCCAGGGGTGCTCCTCGCGGGCAAGGAGGGGCGATGGCTGAGCGCACACTCCGGGGGGCGCGGATCGGATCCACGAGCCTGCAGAGCGAGGAGGGCATCGAGTTCGCACCGAGACGACGGGTGGAGTACGTCACCGACAAGGGATCTCGATTCGCCGTGATGTTCGACGCCGAAGCGGAGCCTCCGCCCGAGTGGGTGGATCAGCGCAGCGGTGAGACCGGATTCCTGGACGATGAGGCCGGACGGGCCGCTCGCGCCGAGTTCGAGGAGAAGGAGGCGCAGCAGCGGACTCACTGGGACATGCTGCTGGAGCGGCGCACGCGCGAGGAACTCGAGGTCCTGCTCGAGGAGCGACTGGAGCTGCTCCGCGCTCGCCGCGGCAACGACGCCCAGTAGCCTGCGAGCCCGGCGATGATCCCGGCGACGCCGAGGATCATCCACATCGCGGCGACGGCGGCTCCGTAGCGCAGTGCCGGGGTCTCTCCGGTGACGAGCGGGATCTCGCCGACCATCGAGGCCGCCGTGTACGGGGCGAGGCGATCGATCTCGGCACCGTCGGGCAGAACGATGGCGCTCGTGCCGACCGTGCTGATGTTGACCAGCGCTCGTCCGGTCTCCACGGCTCGCAACCGGGCGATCTGGAGCTGTTGCGCGCTCTCGTCGGTGTGCCCGAAGTCGGCGTTGTTGGTCTGCGCGAAGATCACCTGGGCGCCGCCGCCGGTGCCGTCGCGCATCAATGCCTCCGCATGATCGTCGAAGATGATGTCGAAACAGATGGCGATGCCCGCGAGGAAGGATCCGCCCGCCCCGGGCACGTCGAGCACCGCGGGCCGGGTCCCGTGCCGGTAGTCGAGCTGCACCAGGTCGACCAGGTCGGGCGCGAGCGCGTGGAAGAACGGACGGTCCGGCATGTACTCCGCGAAGGGAACCGGGCGGCGCTTGTCGTAGCGGAGCCCGGTGAAACCGTTCGCGTCGTACACGAGAGTGCTGTTGGTGTAGGTGCCGTCCGGATCCTCCATCACCGAACCGAGCACGATCGGGGCGCCCGCGCGAGCGGCGAGATCCTGAACGGCGCGCGACCGGTAGAACTGCTCGGGCAGCGCGAACTCGGCGCTGTTCTCCGGCCAGACGATCACGTCGACGCGCTCGCCCTGCGCCTCCAGGCGGTCGAGCAGCGCTTCGGTCTCGACGATGTGATCGCGGATGACGTCGCCGTTCTCCCGATCGTCGAAGATCGCCGACTTGGAGTTGCCCTGCACGGCGGCGACCTTCAGCGTGCCCGTACGCTCCAGTGGCGCGGCCGGTACGAGTGCGAGGAGCGCGAGAACGAGGAGCACCGCAGCCGAGGCGGCGGCCGCCGGGCGGATCGCGCTCCGGACCCCGCGCGCGGTGCCGCGGCCGGCGGCGCGTTCGCGAGCCGTGAGGGCGAACCCCGTCGCGACCGGGATCGCGCACGAGAGGACGATCAGGGCGCTGAAACCGGTGAAGCCCGACCAGGAGACGAGGTGCACGAGCGGCCCGTCTGCTTGCGTATGGGCGAGGCGCCCCCAGGCGAAACCGCCATAGGGCCACACGCTCTGCACCTGCTCTCGCAGGATCCAGATGCCGGTCGCCGCGACCGCTTGGGCGGTGATCCGCAGCGGCGTCGCCCCGCGAAGAGGGAAGCGCTCATGTCGCGCGAGCTGAGCGATACCCCGTGTCGCGAGCGCCGCGCAGAGGCCGAACAGCGCGAACCACGCGATCATGATCCCGCAGAGCCCCAGCCACGGGACCGGACCGAGATAGAGGGTGAGCCAGGAGATCTGGGGCATCCAGAACGCCGCCCCCGCCACGGCGCCGGCCGCAGCCCCCGCCCCGATGCGCTGCTGCCACACCGCGACGAGGATCAGCGCGGTGCCGACGAAGGCCATCGGCCACCAGGCCAGTGCCGGCGTGGCGGCGTCGAGCGCGAGACCGCCGAGCGCGGCGGAGGGCAGCGCGAGCGCCCAGTGCAGCCCGCGAGGCCCGGAGCCCGCATCCCTCGACCGCCCCCCGACGGCATTCGAAACCACCGCTCCGCCCGGACGGCTCACGAGGAGCTCGCCGTCTCGACGATGCCGCGGCGAACGCGCCGCTTCGCCTCCCGCGCGAGTGCACCCAGGCGGCCGAGTCTGTCCCGGTCCTCCTCCGCATCGATCGGCGCCTGCTCGGCGGCCTGCGCCAGCTGATCCAGCAGGTCGATGGTCTGCTTGGCCCAGCGGACGAAGTCGCCGGCACCGACGCCGGAGTGTTCCAGGGTGCGCGCGAGGGTCCAGCCACCTGCCCAGCCCTGCATGGCGCTCGCCAGGCCCGCGTGCGGCTCCTCCGCTGCGGCCAGCCGATGCCGCTGACCGAGATCGTCGAGCTCCGCCCAGATGTCCAGCGTGCGCTCGAATGCCTGGCGGAACGCCCCGCCCGGCCAGCGCCCCTCCGGTTCGTCGTCGCGGCGCGGCTCATAGCTGAGCGCGCAGCAGAGCGCGGCGAGCCCGGCGGCGTCGATCCCCCGCCAGGCGTCGCGTCGCAGGCACTCGGCGACGAGCAGGTCGCGATCCCCGTAGATCCGGCAGAGCAGTCGGCCGTAGGGCGTGACCGCGACGCCGTCGGCGCCGCGCTCCAGATACTCGAGATCGGCGAGCAGCTCGACGACCCGGTCGAAGGTGCGGGCGATCGTGCCGGTCCGCGCTTCGACGCGACGTCGGCCCCGCTCGATCTGCCGTCGGAGCCTCCGCGCTCGATCCTCCCAGCGCTTCTTCTCGGCTCCGGAGGCGCGCCGCGCGGCGCGATCGTATCCCGCGAGCGACTCCTGCTCGGCGCGCAGCTCGCGCGCCTGGTCCACCACCGCGCGATCGGCCTGGAACTGCGCGAAGGAGAGTTCGAGCGTGTCCCGGGCGCGCCCGAGCGACATGCGCTGCAGCAGGTTCACAGCCATGTTCGGCGTCGGCCGGAAGCTCGACTGCACCGGGAACGAACGGGCCGAGGCCAGATGCGCGAGCGATTCGAGATCGATCCCGTCGCTCCAGGCCACCACGGCATGGCCCTCGTGGTCGATGCCGCGCCGTCCGGCCCGGCCGGTGAGCTGCGTGTACTCCCCCGAGGTGAGCGGCACGCGCTGCTCGCCGTTGAACTTGTCGAGCCGCTCCATGGTGACGGATCGGGCCGGCATGTTGATACCGAGCGCCAGCGTCTCCGTCGCGAAGACGAGCTTCACCAGACGGCGCTGGAACAGCTGCTCGACGACGGACTTGAACTGCGGCAGCAGACCGGCGTGATGCGCCGCGATCCCCCGCTCGAGCCCGGCGATCCACTCGCCGACGCCCAGCACCCTCAGATCGTCGTCGTCGAGACCGTCGATCGCGGCGTGGACCACGCGGCGGATCTGCTCCCGCTCCTCCCGCGAGGTGAGCCGGATCCCGTCGTGCAGGCACTGCCGCACCGCCTGGTCGCAGCCGTTGCGACTGAAGATGAAGACGATGCCTGGCAGCAGTCCGGTCTCGTCGAGCGAGCGGGCGATGTCGCTGCGCCCGAGCCGCTTCGCGCGCCGCACCGGCGGCCCGCCGCGCGAGCGCCTCCGGTCCCCCCGATACGAGTTCCCACGACGATCCCGAGCCTCGTCCGGCCTCCCGCGCAGGTGGCGCAGCTCGGGGTTCAGCCTCCCCCGTTCGACGAGCTCCCCGTCGACGTCGACGTAGAGGGGCAGCAGCGCCTTCGAGGTGAGCACGTGCTGATAGAGCGGCACCGGGCGGTGCTCGCTCAGGATCACGTCCGTCTCGCCGCGCACCGCGTGCATCCAATCGCCGAACTCCTCGGCGTTCGACACGGTCGCGGAGAGCGAGACCAGGCGCACCTCCTCGGGCAGGTGCAGGATGATCTCCTCCCACACCGCTCCGCGCCAGCGGTCGCCGAGATAGTGCACTTCGTCGAGCACGACGAACGCGAGATCGTCGAGCGCATGACTCTCGGCGTAGATCATGTTGCGCAGCACCTCGGTCGTCATGACCACGATGGGCGCATCGCCGCGGAGATTCACGTCTCCCGTGAGCAGTCCGACCTCGTCCTCGCCGTACTCCGCGCACAGCTCGCGGAACTTCTGGTTCGACAGCGCCTTGATCGGCGCGGTGTAGAAGATCCGCGCATCGCGCTCGCGTCGGGCGAGATGCACCGCGAATTCGGCGACGGTGGTCTTGCCGGAACCCGTCGGCGCCGCCACCAGAACGCTGCGCCCCTGTTCCAGTCGCTCGCAGGCATCGCGCTGGAACCCGTCGAGCGGGAAGCTCAGACGGGCCTGGAACGCCTCCAGCGCCGGGAACGGCCCGCTCACGCGGACTCGGTGCTCGCGTTCGAGTCGGCTCCGCCGCTCAGCTCCAGCTCGTAGTCGGCGACCTCCTGTGCGCGACGCTTGTCGACGCGCCGATCGTTGAGGATCGCCACGCCCGCGGCCGCGAAGTAGAGCACGGCGATCGGCAGGGCAAGCAGGAACATGCTCCCCAGGTCTGCCGCCGGAGTGGTGATCGCGGCGAAGAGAATGATGCAGAGCAGGGCGAGCCGCCAGCTGCGCAGGATCGACTTGCCGCGCAGTACTCCGATGAAGTTCAACAGCACCAGGAACAGCGGCAGGACGAAACCGACGCCCACGGCGATCAGCAGCTTCGTCGCGAAGTCGAGGTAGTTGCGAGCCTCGATGTTGAAGGCGTCCTCGGGCGACTGGAAGGTCGCCATGACGCGCACGATGTTCGGCAGCAGCACCCAGCCCGAGTAGATTCCGAGCAGGAAGAGCGGGACCGCGGTGCCGAGGAAGCCGAACGCGTAGCGCTTCTCCTTGCGCTTGAGGCCCGGGACGATGAAGGCCCAGATCTGATACAGCCAGACCGGGCAGGCGAGCAGCACGCCGATGAACAGGGAGATCTGCAGACGCGTGTTGAAGCCGCCCGAGATGTCGGTGTACTGGATGAGCGCGGCGCGGCCCTCCTTCTCGAGCTGCACGAACGGCAGGCGCAGGACCTCCCAGACCCACTCGGAGAAGTACCAGCCGGCGACCAGGCCGACCACGATGGCGACGGCGCAGATGATGAGGCGGTTGCGGAGCTCGATGAGATGGGCGCCCAGGCTCATCGTGCCTTCGCTATCGCGCGTGCTCCTGCCGGTCTTCTTCGCCACCACGCCAGTCTACCCAGCCGAAGCTGAGACACGTGCAGCGTTCAGCCGTCGTAGCGGGCCAGAGCCCGACCGACCCAGTCCCGCACGCGCTCGCGCGCCTCATGGGGCGCGTCGACGATCACGTCGGCCGGCGCGGCCTGCACGAGACGGACCGCGGCGGCCGGATAGACGAGTTCCACGCTCGCCGGGATCCACCCCTCATCGGCCGGCCCGAGCATCTGCGGCGCGAACGCGGCGATCCGGTGCCAGGAGGCGTCTCGGACCCGGATCCTGGCGGGTATCGCGGCTCCGTCCGGGGCGAGCAGCGCACCCCGTCCGCGGGGCCGATCGATGATGCCGCCGTCGGTTCCGCGATCGCCGCGCGCTCGCACGACGAGCTCGCGCATCCCGTCGACGAGGAAGGTGCGCTCCGCAGCCCGATCCAGGCAGTATCCGCGGAGATACCAGGCACCGCCCGACTGCGTGAGCATGAGCGGGTCGACGGTCCTCCGCGTCTCGTTGCCCTGCAGGTCCCGGTAGAGGAACGCCACCCGGAGCCCCTGGTCGACCGCATCGGCGAGTGCCGCGAGCTGAGGATCCTCGGGTCCCGCCGTGAGCGAGACGGCGGCGCCCGCACCGTCCTCCTCAGCCGCGAAGCCCAGCTTCTCGAGCGCCGAGCGCGCGTGCGCCCGCTCCTCCGGCGGCAGCACCGGGACGAGGCTGTTCAGGCCGGCCACGAGCGTGGCGCGCTCGCTCGCGGAGAAGCGGGGCGTGTCATCGACCGCGACGATGCGGGTGAGACGGACGACGCCGTCCGCATCGAGCGCGTCCCAGTCGATATCGAAGAGATCCTCGTCCTGATAGGTGCGGGTCTCACCCGGGATCCCCGCCGTGCCGAGGAACTCGATCAGCTCGCGGAGGAGCCTGGGGTCCACGTCGAAGACGCTCGCGAGTTCGGCGAGCGGGGTGTCCCCGTGTTCGATGAGATACGGCACGAGCGACAGCAGCAGCACCACCCGATCCGGAGCGCGGAGCGCGTCCCTGCCGCCGCTGCGAGCCCGGCTGCTCGGAGGTGCGGGGATCGCCGGTCGCCCGGCGCCTTCGTGCTGACCCCGGATCTGCTCCAGCTCGGCGAGCACCGTCTCGCGCAGTCCGAGGGGTGCGATGACGGCGACCTCCTCACCATAGCCGGCGAGCTCGGTGGCGAGCTCGTACCAGTCGAGCGTGCCGAGTTCGAAGCGGCTGCCGTCGGCCGCGGGCTCGGTCGACATCGCCCGGCCCGACAGGCGGGCCTCGGCAACCGAACCCGAACGCGCCTCCACCGCGGCGATCTGATCCTGCTCGCGCGCGAGCAACTGCTCGATCACTGCGTCCGCGCGCAGCCGGAGCGCGGGATCGAACTCGTTCGGCTCGGCCGATCCCGATCCCTCCTCGACCTGGCCGGTGATCCTCGAGAGCAGGAAGACGCGGTCGTCGTCCCGGTCCAGGTCGTAGGCGATCAAGTGCCAGCGCCCGTCGGCGCGATGCAACCGCAGCGGGGCGACCCGGCGCCGCAGCGGAGCGTCCCGCTCGGGGAGCCGGTAGTCGAAGCGGACGACGAGGCCGGCGTCGATCGCGTGCTGCAGCGGTGCGGCGGCGGGCTCGGGGATCCCGAGCTGGGGGGCGATGCCCAGGTGCTGCACATCGAGCCCCGCGCCGAGCGCCTCGAGTTTCATGGCGGATCGCCGCGACTCCGCCGTGAGGCTGCCCTCGCGCCAGGCGAGCGCCGCGAGCCGGAGCAGCGCGAGTTCCCGAGCGGTGAAGCGCACTCCGCTCGGGATCTGCATGAGCTGCTTCGAGATGCGGTAGCGCGTCAGCTTGTTGTTGCCGGATTCGAGCGGAGAGTCGATCGTCTCGATCGGGATCCCGAGTTCGCGGAGCTGGTCCTTGTCGCGCTCGAACTGCCGCTCGAGCGCGACGTCGACCTCGCCGTGCGCGTAGCGATCCGCATAGCCGTAGACGGTCGAGAGCAGATCGCGCTTCGTCAGACCCTGCGGACTCGCGACGAGCGCGAGCACCAGGCTGAACACGCGCCGCTCCCCGCTCACCCGCGGGCGCCGCGGACCGGCGCCGTCCCGCGGGCGCTGCGAACCGGCGGAGGGCACGCGAGGCCTAGCCGGCGGCGACGATGTCGACGACGTGCACGACGGGGTTCTTGTCCGCGGGGTCGAGGATCACGAGTTGCGAACCGGCGGGGTACCCGTCGAGCAGCTTACGGAAGCTGAACTCGGTGTTCGGCTGCTCCACCGTGCCGAAACTGGTGATGCCGGATTCCCAGGTGTTGCTGACGACCGAACCGGTCCAGCTCACCGTCAGGCTCTGCCCGATCACGACGTCCTCGGCCGTCACCTTCCCCCCGCTGCCGAGCACCCGCACGGCGACCTGGATCTTGCCGGGTGCGGCCTGCGGAGGCAGCACCACGCCCGGTCGTCCCGTGTCGTCGGTGGTCACGGCGGGGAACCCGTTCGGCAACCCCTGCACCCGGCCCTCCGCCCGCGGCGGTGCGACGGAGCGAATGGTCAGCACGGCGACCGACGCCGAGGAGCCGAGTTGCGAAGCCATGCTCTGGCCGGCTGTCATGCCGACCGCTATCGTGTCTCCCGGCACGGCGCAGAGCAGTGCGGTCGCGATGAGGTGCTGGTCGGTCAGCGAGTCGCTCTGCTCGCTCTTCAGTGCCTTCTCGAGCTCTCCGAGCACGTTCTTCGGCAGCGCCAGGTTGGGCGAGTTCGAGGCCTTCGCCAACGACTTCCCGCTCGCCGCATCGACGATCTCGACGTCTGCGAACACCACGTCGCCGGGCTGCGCCGCGGTACCCGCGTCGGATCCTGCGTGCAGCACCGAGCGCTGGGCGTTGAGCACGTCAGTCGGTCCGGTGACCTTGACGCTGCCCCCATCGACGCTGACGCTGTTGCTCAGCGGGCCGGGCTGCAACGGGTTCGTGCATCCGGCCGCCGCGTCACCGGAAGCGGCGCAACCGGTCAATCCGGCGAGTACCAGCGTCGCGGCTGCGGCAACGGGAACAAGACGACGACGCATGAACACCTCTCGAAACATGTCGGGAACCCAGCTAGCCTATCTGACCGGACGCGGCACTCCGACCGGGATCCGCTGCCGTGTCCTCCGCGGCGCCGCGCTCGGCGGCGAGGCGCTGCGCGTCCCGCATCTTCTTCCGCAGCACCTTGTCGCTCTTCGACCACTGACCGATCGATTCCGGGG
>CAMFIY010000038.1 GCA_945952575.1 uncultured Leucobacter sp. | reverse complement strand
CCACTTGCCGAACTGACCGTGCTTCACATTCGCGGGCACCCAGGTGATCTGCTCGTTGACCTCGAGCATGCGGGCCTTGAACTCGGTCACCCGCACGAACCAGCTGGAGACGGCCTTGTAGATCAACGGGTTGCGGCACCGCCAACAGTGGGGGTAGCTGTGCTCGTAGCTCTGCTCGCGCAGCAGCCGGGCCTCGGCCTGGATGAGGCGGATGAGCGGGCGGTTCGCATCCATCCAGAGCAGACCTGCGACGTCCGTGACCGCGTTGATGAAGCGGCCGCCGTCGTCGACGCTCACGATCGTCGGCATGCCCGCAGCGCTCGTGATCCGCATGTCGTCCTCGCCGTAGGCGGGCGACTGATGCACGATGCCGGTGCCGTCGGTGGTGGTGACGTACTCGTCGACCAGGATGCGCCAGCAGTCGGCGGTGCCCCAGACCTCCTCGTCGGCGAAGTAGTCGAAGAGGCGCTCGTAGCGCACATCGGCGAGTTCGGCGCCGACGATCGTGCGCTCGATCGCGACCTCCGCGCCGGCGGCCGAGTCGTAGCCGAGCTCCTTCGCGTATCCGCCGAGGAGCTCGACCGCGAGCAGATATCTCGCCTGGCCTGCGGTGGCTCCGTCCGCGCTCCCGTGGGGGCCCGCGGGCACGACGGCATAGGCGATCTCCGGCCCGACCGCGAGCGCCGCATTGGTCGGCAGCGTCCAGGGCGTCGTGGTCCAGGCGAGCGCGCGCACGCCCTCGAGTCCGAGTTCGGCCGCGCGGACGCCCGTGAGCGGGAAGGTCACCGTGACCGAGGGATCCTGTCGCATCTGATAGACGTCGTCGTCCATGCGCAGCTCGTGGTTCGAGAGCGGAGTCTCGTCGCGCCAGCAGTAGGGCAGCACGCGGTGTCCCTCATAGGCGAGGCCCTTGTCGTACAGCTGCTTGAACGCCCAGATGACGCTCTCCATGTAGCCGAGGTTGAGCGTCTTGTAGTCGTTCTCGAAGTCGACCCATCGCGCCTGCCTCGTGACGGACTCCTCCCGCTCGCGGGTGTACTGCAGCACCGACTCGCGCGCCTTCGCGTTGAACGCGGCGAGCCCCATCTCCTCGATCTCGCTCTTCTCGGTGATTCCGAGCTGCTTCATCGCCTCGAGCTCGGCGGGCAGGCCGTGCGTGTCCCATCCGAAGCGGCGTTCGACCTTCTTCCCGCGCATGGTCTGGAAGCGCGGGAAGACGTCCTTGGCATAGCCCGTGAGCAGGTGGCCGTAGTGCGGGAGCCCGTTGGCGAACGGCGGGCCGTCGTTGAACACCCACTCCTCGGCGCCCTCGCGCTGCCGAATGGACTCGCGGAAGGTGTCGTCGCCGTGCCAGTAATCGAGTACTTGACGCTCGATCTGCGGGAAGGAGGGCGACGGGGTCACGCCCAATGCGGCGCCCGCGGCGTGCTTCGGGGCGTGTGCGCTCGTCTGCTTGGGGTAGGTCAAGGGATCCTCGGCTTCATCGGTCTGCATATGCTGCACAGTCTCTGCCGGGACGAGACGCTCGACCCGTGATCGGCGCCCGCGGTACCACCCCGCTTGCCGGATCCCCGCCCCGAAACAGGGCCGTGGATCCCGCCACTTCATTCGGCTGTGACGGGCCGTACCCGTTCGGTTCTAGTGAGCGTCACGGGTGTGCACCCGCTCCGCCGTTCTTCCGAAGACTCCCCGATGATGGTCGGATCGCAGTCGTTGCCACGATTCTAGCGCAGGATCCGGGCTCCGCCCTGCTCTGCTCTACTATTGACTGCACCCGGCCGAACGCGCCGAGCTCGGCCCCGCCGCGGCGCACCGGCGGATGGCCGCCCACGCCGGATCGATGTCGATCCTTCCGCCACCAGTAGTCGAGGAGCCGCTCATGGCAGCAACTGTCTTCCCTGCCCCCGAGATCCGTGAGGTCGGCGAGCAGCATCTCGCCGTCGTGCGCGATCAGGTCGCCTTCCCGGACATCCCGGGCCTGTACGACCGCGCGTATCCGCTCATCTTCGGCGCGCTGGCTGCGGCGGGCATCGCGCCGTCCGCGCCGCCCATGGGCGTGACCCACGGCGAGCCGGGCGACCGCCTCGATCTCTCGGTCGCGGTGCCGGTGGCCGAGCCGTTCGCGGCCTCGGGCGAGGTGGTCGGCGAGACCATCCCGGCAGGGCGCGCCGCCACGCTGCTCGTGCGCGGCGACTACGCTCAACTCGGCGCGGCGTACGAGCATCTCTACACATGGATCGGCACCCAGGGTCTCGCGCCGAGCGGCATCGCCTGGGAGCAGTATCTCACCGAACCCCAGCCGGGCGGGGATCCCGCGCTCAACGAGACGCAGCTCGCCGTGATGCTTGACGGGGACCGGGACGACTCGTAAGGTGGTCACTCTGTGCCGAAAGCCGGCGCAGATCCGAAATCGAGAGGGCGGCAAGATGCGCGCGCAAGCAAGCTTCACCCCTGCGGGATTCCAGCATCAGGAACTCCGCAATTTGCCGACCCCATCGATGCGAGCCGCCTGACCCAGTCGAACGAACCACGACGACCGACGTCACCGCGCCCCGCACCGAAAGGTCCGGGGCGTTTTTCGTCCGGCGTCGCCTCGACGCCTTCCGCACCCCGGGCACCACCACCACGAAGGAAGGAACGAAGGAACAATGGAGAAGCTCACGAAGCGACTGCTCTCGTGGGCGTCGCTGATCGACGAGAAGACACTCGATCAGGCGCACACCACGGCACGCATGCCGTTCATCCACCCGCACCTCGCGCTCATGCCCGACGCGCACCTCGGCAAGGGAGCGACCGTCGGCTCGGTCATTCCGACGCTCGGAGCGATCATCCCCGCCGCGGTCGGCGTCGACATCGGCTGCGGAATGATCGCGGTCCGCACCCAGTTCACCCGCGCGCAGCTCGCGGAGCGGGATCTCTCCGCGCTCCGGGAGCAGATCGAGCGTGCCATCCCGCTCTCGGCCGGCCACTACAACCGCAAGGTCGTGGCGACCGCGGAGCCGCGGATCGCGGAGCTGGAGCAGCTGGCGGAGCTCAAGGGCTTCGATCCTGAGCGGTATGCGAAGAACTGGCGCCTGCAGCTCGGCTCGCTCGGCTCCGGCAACCACTTCATCGAGGTGTCCGTGGACGAGCTGGACCGCGTGTGGATGTTCCTGCACTCCGGATCCCGCGGCGTCGGCAACAGGATCGCGCAGCGGCACATCGCCGTCGCGCAGCAGCTGGCGAAGCGCTGGTGGATCGAGCTGCCGGATCCCGACCTCGCGTACCTCGTCGAGGGCACTCCGGAGTTCACTCGCTACATCGCGGAGCTCCGTTGGGCGCAGCACTTCGCGCTGCTGAACCGGGAGGAGATGATGGATCGGGTTGCGCGCCAGCTCTCCGGGCTGATGGGCGAGCCCGTCCTGGAGCGGGAGCGGATCAACTGCCACCACAACTTCACGGAGTCGGAGAAGCACTTCGGGAAGCAGGTGTGGGTGTCCCGCAAGGGCGCGATCCAGGCGGAACTCGGCCGTGCCGGCCTCATCCCGGGCTCGATGGGCACCGCATCCTACGTGGTCAGCGGTCTGGGCAACCCGCTCTCGCTGAACTCGTCGCCGCACGGCGCCGGCCGGGAGTACTCGCGCTCGGCTGCCCGGCGGGAGTTCACGCAGGATCAGCTGCGGGCGGCGATGGCCGGGATCGAGTACCGGGACACCGCCGCGTTCATCGACGAGATCCCGCAGGCGTACAAGCCCATCGATCAGGTCATGGCGGACGCCGCGGACCTGGTCGAGATCCGGCACGCTCTGCGCCAGCTCCTGAATGTGAAGGGCGACTGAAACTCAGGGGAATCGCATCGCGATTCCCGTTTCAGTCGCTGCCGCCACCGCGGCAGGAGGTTGTGATCGCGGGATCGGGTCAGCCTGCGACGGCCTGATCCCGATCCCGCACTCGCCGTATCTCGGCGACCAGTCGCGGATTCTGCTCGGCGAGGTGCGCTTCGACATCGTCGCGCACCTCGTCCGGCTTGTTCTGGCTCAGCTTCGCCTGGGCTTCGAAGCGGTCCACGCGCATCCGGAGGCCGACCGTGCCGGTGGCGAGCTTGCGCGCCGCGGCCTCGTCTTCGAACAGGCTGCGT
This sequence comes from uncultured Leucobacter sp., assembly GCA_945952575.1. Lineage (GTDB taxonomy): Bacteria > Actinomycetota > Actinomycetes > Actinomycetales > Microbacteriaceae > Leucobacter. The sequence continues at coordinate 9,513 of CAMFIY010000038.1, read as the reverse complement.
CCACCCGGATAGTGCTGCTCGAAGTGCTCGGTGAGCTTTGCGAGCATGGCGAAATTCTCTTCGGCGCTCAGGAGCTCCGGGATGCCGTGGAGATGCGCGCTCAGATGGTTCCACGTCGGAGCGAGCATCTCCGGCGGGTACCAGCTGGACGAGACGTAGTCGTGCGGGCCCTGCACGATCACGAGGATCTCGCCGCGGCCCAACTCGTGGATCCGGTCGTCCGGAAGCCCGAAGTGGCTCACGATCACGATCTCTCCTGGCTCGGCCGAGGCCTCCTCGTCGAGGATGATCGGATAGTGCGAGGCGACGAGCCCCCTCTCCGTCATAGATACGAAGCTCGCCCAGGGATTCCGGCGGATGAGGCGCTTGACCTCCTCCGGATCCTTCATCGCGAAATGCGGGCTGCGGCGCATGATGGGACCTCCTACGTATCCGTGCGGTCAGCCTAGCGGGTGCGCCAGTTCGGACCCGCGATCTCGGGGAGCCTGGGGAGCTTCCGCTTCGTCGGGGATACGAGTGCGGTCCAACTTGCCGGTGCTCGGGCAAGCAACTGCGCCACCTCTCGGGCGGTCGCCTCCGGATCACCGGACCAGGGCACGGAGAGCGTGATCTGATACTTTGGCCAGCCCTTCGCATCCGCACCCAGACCGAGAGACACCTGATACGACTCTCCGGCCGCAGATGAGAGACCTGACCAGTAGAAGGTGAGATCCCAATCGGCCAAGCGAGTGAGATCCGCATAGTCGAGGACCAGTCGCCCGGCGGTGTCCGCGGGGCCTTCCCATGAGCGATCAGCGCTGATCCGAGACATCTCGGCTTCATATTGGCCGGCCTCGAACACGAGCGGGCGACCGACCGGCGGGTCCACCTCCCCCCACTCCCACCGCACGCGGTCGCCCTCCCGGACGATGACCACCGTCGTCGCGTCGCACTCGAGTTCGCCGCAGGTGCATCGCGCCACGGACACCTTGCGTGGAACGTCGGTTGCTATGAGCCGGTTCTCAGGGATGAGCAGTTCGAACGGATCCATGCCCAAGCCCGCACCGCGGGAGGTCAACTCCCTACCATTTGCGAAGATCTGTACGTGGTTCCCGTCCTCGGGGTACCACTCGTTCTCGTCGGTCTCTGCGGGGATCGGCACGACGCGGAGCCTGATCACATCGAGTTCCATGACTCGATCCTGTCAGCGCGACGACGGCGACGGAAGTACGTATGTCGGTGGTCGGGTGCGTGATGGAGCCATGCAGGATCCGCACCTCTCGAAGACGCCGTCTTCTGGCTCGAACGACTCGAGACCCGGCAGCGCGGCATCGACGCGGGCCGCATGATGCTCATGTCCGCGGCGTTGGATCAGGTGTTCACAGCAGGCAGGATGCGAGGCGCCGATGGAACCCGGCACCGGGACCTCGCGGTGCCTGCCCTGCGCGCCGGGCTGGCACTCGCGCTCAACCTGGGCGAGTCGCCCCGATCCTCCAACGTCCCAGTTGCCTGCACGGCGCCGCGAGTACCGGGACCCCGGAAGCCGGAATCTCGAATTCCAGGGATCCCGGGTCGCAGTGATCCCCGATACCGGGGATCCTGTGCATCCCGGGTAAACTAGGCAGGTCAACCTTCAGGCACCAGGGCGGCTCTCGGGCGCCCGCTGATGCAGCCTCGGCTGCAGCACGATCAGCACAGACGCGGTGCCGCCCATAGCGAACCCGACCCGCGGCCCCGCCCGGCGTCGAGAGACGGAGCCCTGTATGAGCGCGATCCCCGACAAGCCGGCACTCGAAGGCCTCGAAGCGAAGTGGGGGGCCGTCTGGGAGGATCAGGGCACCTACCGCTTCGATCGCGAGGGCGCGGCCCGCGGAGACGTGTACAGCGTAGACACTCCCCCGCCGACCGCCTCGGGATCGCTCCACGTCGGGCACGTCTTCAGTTACACCCACACCGATACGGTGGCCCGCTACCAGCGCATGCGCGGTAAGCGCGTCTTCTATCCGATGGGATGGGACGACAACGGTCTGCCGACCGAGCGGCGGGTTCAGAACTACTACGGCGTGCGCTGCGACCCCTCGCTCCCCTACGTCGAGGGCTTCGTGCCCCCGCACGAGGGCGGCGACGGCAAGAGCGTCAAGGCCGCGGATCAGCAGCCGATCTCGCGCCGCAACTTCATCGAGCTCTGCGAGCGGCTCACTGTCGAGGACGAGAAGCAGTTCGAGGATCTCTGGCGCACGCTCGGCCTCTCGGTCGACTGGACTCAGACCTACCGCACCATCGGCGAGGAATCGCTGCGCGCCTCCCAGCTCGCCTTCATCCGCAACGTGCAGCGCGGTGAGGCCTATCAGGCTCAGGCGCCGACACTGTGGGACGTCACCTTCCGCACCGCCGTCGCACAGGCGGAGCTCGAGGATCGCGAACAGCCGGGCGCGTACCATACGCTCTCGTTCCACAAGAGTGACGGCAGCGGCGACATCCTGATCGACACGACGCGCCCGGAGCTGCTCGCGGCCTGCGTCGCGCTCGTCGCGCACCCGGACGACGAGCGCTATCAACCGCTCTTCGGCACGACCGTGCGCACGCCGCTCTTCGACGTCGAGGTGCCGATCCTCGCACACCACCTCGCCCAGCAGGACAAGGGCACGGGTATCGCCATGATCTGCACCTTCGGCGACGTCACCGACGTCGTCTGGTGGCGCGAGCTGCAGCTGCCGAGCCGCAGTATCATCGGCTTCGACGGCCGCATCGTGAGCGAGGCGCCCGAGGCGATCACCGGCGAGGCCGGAAAGGCCGCGTTCGCCGAACTCGCCGGCAAGACTGTGTTCAGCGCCAAGCAGGCCGTGGTCGAGCTGCTGCGGGCCTCGGGAGAGCTGACCGGCGAGATCCGCAAGATCACGCATCCCGTCAAGTTCTTCGAGAAGGGCGACCGCCCGCTCGAGATCGTCTCGACGCGTCAGTGGTACATCGCGAACAGCGCGCACGACGAAGGGCTGCGCGAGCGCCTGCTGGCGCACGGACGCGAGCTCGACTGGCACCCCGACTTCATGCGGGTGCGCTACGAGAACTGGGTCGAAGGCCTCTCGGGCGACTGGCTGATCTCGCGCCAGCGCTTCTTCGGCGTCCCGATCCCCGTCTGGTACCCGCTCGACGGCGACGGCAACCCGGTCTTCGACCAGCCGATCCTGCCCGCCGAGGCGCAGCTCCCCGTCGACCCCTCGAGCGACGTCCCAGCGGGCTACGCCGAGGATCAGCGCGGCGCGGCCGGCGGCTTCGTCGGCGAAGTCGACGTGATGGACACCTGGGCCACGTCCTCCCTCACCCCGCAGCTCGCTGGCGGCTGGGAGCGGGATCCCGAACTCTTCGACCTCGTCTACCCCTTCGACCTTCGCCCCCAGGGCCAGGACATCATCCGCACCTGGCTCTTCAGCACGCTGCTCCGCAGCGAGCTCGAGGCCGGCAAGCTGCCGTGGCGCCATGCGGGCATCTCGGGCTGGATCCTCGACCCCGACCGCAAGAAGATGTCCAAGTCGAAGGGCAACGTCGTCACTCCGGCCGGCATGCTGGAGCAGCACGGCAGCGATGCGGTGCGCTACTGGGCCGCCTCCGCCAAGCTCGGCACCGACGCGGCCTTCGATCCGCAGAACCCGACCCAGATCAAGATCGGCCGACGTCTCGCGATCAAGCTGCTGAACGCCGCCAAGTTCACCCTGTCGTTCGACGCGAGCGGCGCCGGTTCCGTCACCGAGGCGCTCGATCGCTCCATGCTCGCGAACCTCGCCGCCGTCATCGACGCCGCGACCCGCGCCTTCGAGAACTACGACCATGCGCGGGCGCTCGAGCTCACCGAGTCGTTCTTCTGGACGTTCTGCGACGACTACCTCGAGCTCGTGAAGGAACGCGCGCACAACGGCACCGGCCAGGTGCAGGCCTCCGCAGTCACCGCGCTCCGTGCGGCGCTCTCCGCGTTCGTCCGGCTGCTGGCACCGTTCCTCCCCTATGCGACCGAGGAGGTCTGGTCCTGGTTCAATGAAGGATCGGTGCACGTCGCCGAATGGCCCGCCGCCTCCGAATACTCGGCACTCGTCGGTGACGACGCCGATCCGGGGCTCCTCGCGCTCGTCGGCGGCGCGCTCGTCGGCATCCGCGGTGCGAAGACCGCGGCGAAGGCTTCGCAGCGCACACCCGTCGAACGCGCGGTCGTTCACGCGCCCGCGGCCGATCGGGATCGTCTCGCCCTCGCGGCGGACGATCTGGCGGCCACGGGTCGCATCGCGGAGCTGAGGATCGAGAGCGGCGAAGTCGACGCAGTCGCCGTATCCGAGATCGTCCTCGTACAGGCCGAGGCCTAGAGAGCGAGACGCACATGCAGCTCGGAGCGCGCTGGCGGGCGGGTGACGCCCCGCATCGCAGCGTGCCCGAGTCGCTGCACGCGGCCATCGCGGCAGCGGAGGCCGAGCGCCCCGGTGCCGGATCCTGGACCCTCACCTGGTTGGAGGGCCGGCCGATCTGCACGCTCGACGACGTCGTCACCCTGCAGCTCGCCGCCGACGAGGCGATCCCCGACGAGGAGGGAGACGACGATGACTGGCTCTCATGACCCGAAGCCGACACATGCGCCTGCTCGGCCGAGGACCGCGGCGACCGCGGCGACGATGCTCGTGCTCGCTCCGCTCCTTGCGGTGAGTCTCGGCGCCTGCACACCCGCCGGAGGCGCAGGCGCCGGGCACCCCGGCCAGCCGAGCGGCGAGAACGGCGGCTCCTCGCCCACGGAGACGCAGACTCCTCCGACCCCTGACGACGGAAAGACCCCGGAGCAGGGATCCGGCGAAGGCAGCTGGGGCGGCTCAGGCCAGGACGATGACCCGGCGAAGAACATCCAGCTGCCCCGCGGCTTCCCGAACGAGGACTTCGTCCTGCCCAAGGGCGCGACGATCGACGACACCGGCGAGCGCGAACCGGGGAACTGGTTCGTGGTGCTCCGGGCTGCGGATGCCGCGCAGGCCGAACTCTGGTGGAAGCGGATCATCCGCAAGAACGGTTTCACTGCGACGAGCTCGGAGCGGACCGACGACGGAGGGCGAAGTGCCACACTGCGCAGCGCCGCGCTGACGGTCGATGCGCTGACGATCGTGCAGGACGACGGGAGCGTGCTGCTGAACTACGACCTCGGGCCGAACGTCGGGTAGTCGGCCAGCAGCCTAGGCGCTGCGCTCTCGCGGTGCGGTCTGCAGCATGCGGGGCTGCGCCTCGCCGAGCACGGACTCCCGCGTCACGATGACCTTCGCGATCGTGTCGTTCGAGGGCACGTCGAACATGACGGGGCCGAGCACGTCCTCGAGGATGGCCCGGAGCCCGCGTGCGCCCGTCTTCCGTTCGACCGCGAGCGTCGCGATCGCCTCGAGCGCGGCCTCCTCGAACTCGAGACCGACGTGGTCGATCTCGAACATGCGCTGATACTGCTTGACCAGTGCGTTCTTCGGCTCGGTCAGAATGCGCACGAGCGCCGAGACGTCGAGCGGGTCGACAGTGGCCACCACTGGGAGCCGACCGATGAACTCGGGGATCAGCCCGAACTTGTGCAGATCCTCCGGCTGCACGTGTACGAGAAGCTCCGCCTCGTTCCGCTTGCTCGCCACGGGAGCGCCGAAGCCGATTCCGCCCTTGCCCATGCGCTGGGCGATGATGTCCTCCAGACCGGCGAAGGCGCCGGCCACGATGAACAGCACATTGGTGGTGTCGAGCTGCAGGAACTCCTGATTGGGGTGCTTGCGCCCGCCCTGCGGCGGGATCGACGCGACGGTGCCCTCGAGGATCTTGAGCAGTGCCTGCTGCACGCCCTCGCCCGATACGTCGCGCGTGATCGACGGGTTTTCGGCCTTGCGGGTGATCTTGTCGACCTCGTCGATGTAGATGATGCCGGTCTCCGCGCGCTGCACGTCGTAGTCGGCGGCCTGCAGGAGTTTCAGGAGGATGTTCTCCACATCCTCGCCGACATAGCCGGCCTCGGTGAGTGCGGTGGCATCGGCGACGGCGAACGGGACGTTCAACTGCCTGGCCAGCGACTGCGCGAGATAGGTCTTGCCGCAGCCGGTGGGGCCGAGCATGAGGATGTTCGACTTCGCGATCTCCACCTGCTCGGCCGCGGCTTCGGCGCTGGTGAGCGTCTTGCGGGCCTGTACGCGCTTGTAGTGGTTGTACACCGCCACTGCGAGCGACTGCTTCGCGCGATCCTGTCCGATCACGTACTGATCGAGGAAGGAGGCGATCTCACGCGGCTTGTGCAGCGTGAATTCCGAGGGCTCCGCCGTGGCGCTCTCGCTCAGGCGCTCCTCGAGGATCTCGTTGCACAGCCCGACGCACTCGTCGCAGATGTAGATCTGCGGACCGGCGATGAGCTGCTGAACCTGCTTCTGCGATTTGCCGCAGAAGGAGCACTTCAACAGATCCGCGCCATCCCCAATCTTCGCCATGCAGGATCCTCCTAGATTCCGGTGGCACCGAGCCTAGCTGGCACCACCGACAAAGATCTGAACGGCGCGCCGACCGCCGCTACAGTACCGGCTGCGGGTTCTTCCGGCTGGTCAGGACCTGGTCGACGAGACCGTAGGCGAGAGCCTCATCGGCGCTCAGGATCTTGTCGCGATCGATGTCCTGGTGCACTTCCTCGATGGTGCGCTTCGAGTGCTTCGACAGCGTCTCCTCGAGCCACTCGCGCATGCGCATGATCTCGGCCGCCTGGATCTCGATGTCGCTCGCCTGTCCGTGCCCGGCCTGGCCGGTCGAGGGCTGGTGGATCAGCACGCGCGCGTTCGGCAGCGCGAGACGCTTGCCAGGGGTGCCGCCCGCGAGGAGCACCGCCGCCGCAGAAGCGGCCTGCCCGAGGCAGACGGTCTGGATGTGGGGGCGGATGTACTGCATCGTGTCGTAGATCGCCGTCATCGCGGTGAAGGAGCCGCCGGGCGAGTTGATGTACATCGTGATGTCCCGTTCGGGATCCTGGCTCTCCAGCACGAGCAACTGGGCCATCACGTCGTCGGCCGAGGCGTCGTCCACCTGCACGCCGAGGAAGATGATGCGGTCCTCGAATAGCTTGGCATAGGGATCCTGACGCTTGAAGCCGTAGGCGGTGCGCTCCTCGAAGGAGGGCAGGACGTAGCGCGACTCGACCGAGTAGCGATCCGCACCGCCGCTCTGCGGCATCATGAGGCCGGCTCCCCCGGCCTGGGGCATGTTGAGATTCGTCATTGGACTGGCTGCTTCCTTCACGACTACTTGTTGGTTCCGCCGCCGCCGACCACGTCGGAAGCGGAATCGCGGATGAAATCGACGAAGCCGTACTCCAGGGCCTCGTCGGCGGTGAACCAGCGGTCCCGATCGCCGTCGGCATTGATCTGCTCGCCCGTCTTGCCGGTCTGCGCCGCGGTGATCTCGGCCAGGCGGTTCTTCATCGAGGTGATGAGCTGCGCCTGGGTCTGGATATCGCTCGCGGTGCCGCCGAAGCCGCCGTGCGGCTGGTGCAGGAGCACGCGTGCGTTGGGGGTGATGTAGCGCTTGCCCTTGGTGCCGGCGGTCAGCAGGAACTGGCCCATGGAGGCCGCCATGCCGATGCCGACGGTGACGATGTCGTTCGGCACGAAGCTCATCGTGTCGTAGATCGCCATGCCCGCCGTGATGGAGCCGCCGGGCGAGTTGATGTAGAGGTAGATGTCGGCTTCGGGATCCTCCGCTGCGAGCAGCAGGATCTTGGCGCAGATCTCGTTCGCGTTCTCGTCGCGGACTTCACTGCCGAGCCAGATGATGCGGTCTTTCAGCAGGCGCTCGAACACACTGTTCGGGGGCATCTGATCTGCCATGGGGCGCTCCTTCGGTTGAGGTCTGTTTCGAGAGTATCGACTCGCGACGCGCTTCGTCGCCGTGTTCGCCGTGGGCGTGTAAGCCGCTCAGAACGCGAAGGATCCCCCGGCTCTCAGAACCGGGGGATCCCTCGCGACGGCGGCCGCGTGGCCGCGCTCAGACGATCAGTCGTCGGCCTTCTTCGCAGCGGGCTTCTTCGCGGCCGGCTTCTTGGCCGGAGCCTTCTTGGCCGCCGGCTTCTTCGCGGGAGCCTGCTCCTCGGCAGCGTCGTCGTCGGCCTTCGCGGCCGACTTCTTCGCGGGGGCCTTCTTGACGGGGGCCTTCTTGGCGGGAGTCGCAGCGGCCTCCTCGACGATGTCCTCGGCCTCGTTCACGACCTCAGCCACCTCCTCGTCGTCCACAGCGGTGAACTCGCTGAGGTCGACGGCCTTGCCCTTGCCGTCGACGACCTTCGCCTTGGAAAGAGCGATCGCGAGCGCCTTGTTGCGGGTGACCTCACCGATGATCATGCCCATCTGGCCGCCCTGGCCGAGCGCCTGGAGGAACTGGCTCGGGTCCATCCCGTACTGCTGAGCGCTCTGGAAGATGTACTGCGAGAGCTCGTTCTGGGTCGGGGCGACCTTCTCCTGCTCGGCGATGGCATCGAGCACGAGCTGCAGAGCGAGCTGCTTCTCGGTCGACTCGCGGACCTCGGCGCGGTGCACGTCGTCCTCGAGACGGCCCTCACCCTCGAGGTGGCGGTGCACCTCCTCCTCGACGAGCTCCTCGGAGATCGGGATTCCGGCCTTCTCGATGAGGGTCTCGGTGAAGAGGTCGCGCGCCTGACGGCCCTGAGCGAACACGGCGGCCTGAGAGGCCTGCTCGGCGAGGCTCTCGCGGAGCTCGGTGATCGTGTCGAACTCGCTGGCGAGCTGAGCGAAATCGTCGTCGGCATCGGCGAGCTCGCGCTCCTTGACTGCGGTGACGGTCACGGCGACCTCCGCGTCCTGGCCTTCGTAGTCCCCGCCGAGCAGCTGCGAGGTGAAGGTGGTCGCCTCGCCCGCGGTGAGGGTCTCCACGGCTTCGTCGAGGCCCTGCAGCATGTTGCCGGATCCGACCTCGTACGAGACGCCGCTGGCCTGGTCGACCTCGTTGCCATCGATGGTGGCGGTCAGATCGAGCTCGACGAAATCACCGCTCTTGGCGGCGCGCTCGACGGTCTTGAGCGTCCCGAAACGCTCGCGCAGCTTGGTCAGCTCGTCCTCGACCGCGGTCTCGCCGACCTCGGCGTCGTCGACGACGATCTTGAGTCCGTCGTACTTCGGCAGCGTGAACTCGGGGCGCGCCTCGACTTCGAAGACGAGCGTGAGCTCGCTCTTCGGATCCTTGGCGTCGAGCCACTCCTCCACGTCGGCACTGGGACGGCCGAGCGGCACGGTGTCGGTCTCGGCGAGCGCGACCTGGTAGAACTCGTCGAGCGAGTCGTTCACGGCCTGCTCCACGACCGCCTGGCGGCCGAGCCGCTGATCGATGATCGGGGCGGGAACGTGTCCCTTGCGGAAGCCCGGGATCGAGACCTGGTTCGAGATGGTCTTGTCCGCCTGGTTTAGGTGCGGCTCGAGGTCTTACATCTTGATGGCGACGGTGAGCTTGACGCGGGTCTCGTTCAGCTTCTTGGCGGTGATCTTCGGCAATTTG
>CAMFIY010000037.1 GCA_945952575.1 uncultured Leucobacter sp. | reverse complement strand
GGTGTTCACCCTCCTCTTCACCAACTTCTTCGATGCGATGGGCACGATGACAGGCCTCTCGCGCGAGGCGGGGCTCGACGACAAGAACGGCAATTTCCCGCGCATCAAGTCGGCGCTCGTCGTCGAGGGCGTCGGTGCGATCGCCGGCGGCCTCACCTCCTCCTCGTCGAACACGGTCTTCATCGAATCGGGATCCGGCATCGGCGAGGGCGCGCGCACCGGATTCGCGAATCTCGTGACCGGTGCGCTGTTCCTCCTGGCCATGTTCTTCACACCGCTCACGCAGATCGTGCCGACCGAGGTCGCCGCGGCTGCGCTGGTCGTCGTGGGCGCCATGATGATGACGCAGATCAAGAGCGTCGAGCTCGGCGACTTCCGAGTGGCCATGCCCGTCTTCCTCACGGTCGCCGTCATGCCGATGACCTACTCGATCGCCAACGGCATCGGTGCGGGCTTCCTCTCCTGGGTGCTCGTGCACACGTTCTCGGGCAAGGCCCGCAACGTCCACTGGCTGCTCTGGATCGTGGCGGTCGGCTTCACGATCTACTTCGCGCGCGGCCCGATCGAGGCGCTGCTCGGCGTGTAGTTCCGGGAGGGGGCGCGCTCCTCGCGGAGCACGGCCCCTCCGCGGCGAGTGCGCCCGCTCAGCATGTCCGAGCGGGCGCACTCGCGTATCGGCTCAGCCGCCGATGTACGACATCTCGATGCGGTCGCGATCCGCAGTCCCGCCGAGCTCGGACCGGAGCTCCGAGTAGCGATCGTCCCGCTGCGCCCACACGCCGGAGAGGGCGTCGCCGAGCTCGGATCCGTCCGCGCCGCCGCGCAGCAGTGCACGCAGATCGAAGCCGTGGTTCGCGAAGAGGCAGGTGTACAGCTTGCCGTCCGCCGAGACCCGGGCGCGCGTGCAGGTCCCGCAGAACGCTCCGGTGACGCTCGAGATCACGCCGACCTCACCGGCCCCGTCGCGATAGCGCCAGCGCTGCGCGGTCTCGCCGGCGCGGCCGGGGGCGAGCGGCTCCAACGGGTGCACGGCATCGATGCGGCGGATCACCTCCGCCGACGGCACCACGTCCGCGAGCGACCAGCCGTTCGACGCGCCGACATCCATGAATTCGATGAAACGGAGCGTGTGCCCGAGCTCGCGGAAGCGCTCGGCGAGGGGCAGGATCTGGCCGTCGTTGACGCCGCGCTTGATGACCGCGTTGATCTTGATCGGCCCGAGCCCCGCCTCCGCAGCCGCGGCCACGCCGTCCAGCACGCGGTCGAGCGGGAAGCTCACGTCGTTGATCGCGCGGAACTCGGCATCGTCCAGCGAGTCGATCGACACGGTGACCCGATCCAAGCCGGCGGCTTTGAGCGATGCGGCCTTGACCCGGAGCGCGGCGCCGTTGGTCGTCAGCGCCAGATCCGGGCGGGCGCCGGAGGGGGTGCGCAGCTCGGCGAGACGCGAGATGAGCTCCTCGATCCCGCGCCGCAGCAGCGGCTCGCCGCCCGTGATCCTCAGCTTGTCGACCCCCAGCCCGACGGCGGCCTCGGCGACCCGAACGATCTCGTCGAAGCTGAGCAGCTCGTCGTGCTCCATGAACCGGTAGTCGCGTCCGAAGATCTCGCGCGGCATGCAGTAGACGCAGCGGAAGTTGCAGCGATCGGTCACCGAGATCCTGAGGTCGCGCAGCGCGCGTCCGCGCGCGTCCGCCAGACCGATGGCCGGCAGGCGCTCGATCGCGGCTGCTGTCTGCATTCGGCACCCCCTGGAGGTTCCAGGCTAGCACCGCGACCTGCCCCGCCCGCCGTCCCTTGACGCGGGGCGAGCCGACGGCGTAGCGTCCCAGGCAAGGGATCTTCACCGCGGCAAGGGGGCCGAGATGCCGAGCTACAGCTATCGCTGTTCCGAAGGATGCGTTTTCGACGCGCTCTATCCCATGTCGGAGGTGCCGGATGAGATCGCCTGCCGCCGCTGCGGCGCAGTCGCTCGGCGCGGGATCACGGCTCCGCACCTCTCGGCCGCCGGCGGCTCCGCCTTCCGTCTCATGGACCGTGCCGCGAAGAGCGCGCACGAGCCGCAGCTCGTCGATCGTCTGCCCGCCAGGGCCCCGGGAGCCCGGCAGGCGGTGACGCACAACCCGCTGCATGCGAAGCTGCCGAAGCCGTAGCCGAGCCGCCGCGGCGCTCAGACCCGGCGGTCACGAGCCGTCGGACATCAGGTGATCAGTACGAAGAAGGTAGGAATCCATGCCCGAGCATATCTTCAGACTCGATTCGAGCAAGAAGTTCACTGAACAGGAGAAGATCGGGCACAACCGCTGGCACCCCGAGATCCCTCCGGTCGCCACGGTGAAGCCCGGCGACAGCTTCCGCGTCGACTGCCGGGAGTGGTTCGACGGGGCCATCCGCAACGACGACTCCGCGCAAGACATCCTCGACGCCCCGCTGCTCACCGTGCACACGCTGAGCGGCCCGTTCCGCGTCGAGGGCGCGCAGCCCGGTGACCTCCTCGTCGTCGACATCCTCGACATCGGGCCCATTCCACAGGAGGACTCGGGGCCGCTCGCGGGCCAGGGCTGGGGGTACACCGGCATCTTCTCGCGGAACAACGGCGGCGGGTTCCTGACCGAGCAGTTCCCCGACGCCTACAAGGCGGTCTGGGACTTCGCCGGGCAGACGGCGACGTCGCGCCACGTTCCGGGGGTCTCCTTCACCGGCATCATCCACCCGGGGCTCATGGGCACGGCCCCGTCGGCCGGGCTGCTCGCCAGATGGAACGCGCGCGAGGCCGCGCTCATCGCCACCGAACCGGAGCGGGTTCCGCCGCTCGCGCTGCCGCCCGAGGCCGAGCACGCGATCCTCGGCGGACTGGATCGCGGCGAGTGGGCGCGCGTCGGATCGGAGGCCGCCCGGACGGCGCCGCCGCGCGAGAACGGCGGCAACCAGGACATCAAGAACTTCACCAAGGGATCGCGCGTGTTCTATCCCGTCTTCGTCGACGGCGCGAATCTCTCGATGGGGGATCTGCACTTCTCGCAGGGCGACGGAGAGATCACCTTCTGCGGCGCCATCGAGATGGGCGGATTCATCGACCTGAGGGTCGACCTCATCAAGGGCGGGATGGAGACCTACGGGGTCTCCGAGAACGCGATCTTCATGCCGGGCAACGTCGAGCCGAACTACAGCCATTGGCTGGCGTTCTCCGGCACCTCGGTGACCCTCGACGGCGAGCAGCGGTACCTCGACTCGCACCTCTCCTACCAGCGGGCCTGCCTGCACGCGATCGACTACCTCACGAAGTTCGGCTACAGCCCGGAACAGGCGTATCTGCTGCTCGGCGCCGCGCCGATCGAGGGCCGGCTCTCCGGCGTGGTCGACATCCCGAACTCCTGCTCGACGGTCTATCTGCCGGTGGAGATCTTCGACTTCGACATCCGGCCCTCCGCGTCCGGCCCGTTCCAGATCGACCCGGGCATCGGCGCGCCGACCGCGGCCAACGTGTAGCGAGATCGGGGACGCGCATCGGGCGGACCGGAATCCTCCGACCCCGCCCGATACGCGTTCAGACCGTGACGGGGCGCCCGACGCCCACCGGCGTCGTCGAGGGCTCCAGGCGGATCACCACGGCCTTCGAGACCGGGGTGTTGCTCTCGAGCGCGGTGCTGTCGAGCGGGATCAGCACGTTCGCCTCCGGGAAGTAGGCGGCGGCGCACCCGCGCGCCGTCGGGTACGCCACCGTGCGGAATCCGCGCAGGACGCGATCCGGCTCGCCCCTCCACTCGCTGAAGATGTCGACCGTCTGGCCGTCCTCGAGACCCAGATCGGCCAGATCGTCCGGGTGGACGAAGATCACGTAGCGGCCCTTCTTGATGCCCCGGTAGCGATCGTTCAGGCTGTAGATCGTCGTGTTGAACTGATCGTGCGAGCGCAGGGTCTGCAGCAGGAGGCGGCCGGGCGGACAGCCGACGGGCTCGAGCTCGTTCACGGTGATCCGCGCCTTGCCGGTCGCCGTGTCGAAGCGGCGTTCGTCGCGCGGGCCGTTCGGCAGCACGAAGCCGTCGCGTCGCCGCGTCTTCTCGTTGTAGTCCGCGCAGCCGGGCACGACGCGTGAGATGTGATCCCGGATCACGTCGTAGTCGTCGATCATGCCGAGCCAGTCGATGCCGTGCCGATCGCCGAAGGTCGCGTGGGCGATGCCGGCGACGATGGCGGTCTCCGAGCGCACCTGATCCGAGATCGGGTCGATCTGACCGTGCGAGGCGTGCACGGCGCACACCGAGTCCTCCACCGTGACGTACTGCGGCCCGCTCCGCTGCATGTCGACCTCGGTGCGGCCGAGCACCGGCAGGATCAGCGCCTCCTCGCCCGTGATGACGTGCGAGCGGTTCAGCTTGGTCGAGAGCTGCACGCTGAGCCGGGTCTTGCGCATCGCCGACTCCGCGAGATTGGTGTCGGAGATGGCGCCGAGCAGGTTCCCGCCGAGACCCATCCAGACCTTGATGCGGCCCTCGTCGAGCGCCCGGATCCCGTGCACCGCGTCGACGCCGTGGTCCCGCGGGGGCTCGAAGCCGAACTCGGCCCCGAGCGCGTCGAGGAACGAATCCGGCATCTGCTCCCAGACGCCCATCGTGCGATCGCCCTGCACGTTGCTGTGGCCGCGGATGGGGGAGGCGCCGGCGCCCGGCTTGCCGATGTTGCCGCGCAGGAAGAGCAGATTCAGGATCTCCTTGATCGTGCCGACCGCGCGCCGGTGCTGGGTGATGCCCATGGCCCAGCAGATGATGACGCGATCCGCCCGCAGGTAGCTCGCGGCCAGCTCGTCGATCTCGACTTCGGAGAGCCCGGTCGCCTGCTCCACCGCGCGCTCGTCGACGCGCGCCATCTGCTCGGCGAAGGCGTCGAAGCCGTCGCAGTAGCGATCGAGGAAGTCGTGGTCCAGCACCGTGCCGGGGTTCTGCCGCTCAGCATCGAGCACCCGCTTCGAGATCGCCTGCAGCAGCGCCATGTCGCCCCCGAGGCGGATCTGGAGGAACTGATCCGCGATCTTGGTGGGCTTGCCGAGGTAGCCGCGCACGCGCTGCGGATCCTTGTAGCCGATGAGGCCGGCCTCGGGCAGCGGGTTCACGGCGACGATCCGCGCTCCGTTCTCCTTCGCCTCCTGCAGGGCGGTGAGCATCCGCGGATGGTTGGTTCCGGGGTTCTGGCCCATGATGATGATCAGATCCGATTCGAGGAAGTCGTTGTAGGCGATCGTCGACTTGCCGATGCCGACCGAATACGACATCGCGGTGCCCGTCGACTCGTGGCACATGTTCGAGCAGTCGGGCAGGTTGTTGGTGCCGAGCACTCGGGCGAGCAGCTGATAGAGGAACGCCGCCTCGTTCGACGCGCGCCCGCTCGTGTAGAACGCCGCCTCGTTCGGATCCTCGAGGGCGTTCAGGTGCTCGGCGACGATGCCGAACGCCCGGTCCCAGTTGATCGGCTCGTAGTGGTCCGAGCCCTTCGGCTTGTAGAGCGGCTCGGTGATCCGGCCCTGCATCCCGAGCCAGTACTCGGTCCTGTCCTCGAGGGAGGTCAGCGAGTGCTCCTGCCAGAACTCCCGGGGCACCTTCAGCGGCGTTGCCTCCCAGGTCACCGCCTTGCCGCCGTTCTCGCAGAACTCGGCGATCTTGCGATGCTCGGGATCGGGCCAGGCGCAGCTCATGCAGTCGAAGCCGTCCTTGTGGTTGATCTTCGTCATCAGCTTGGCGGTGCGGCCGAGGCCCATCCCGAGGAGGGCGGGTTCCATCGAATGGAAGACGCCCCCGATGCCGGCCGCGTAGTCCTTCGGGTGCGAGACCTCGATGTCGGCGTCGGAGAAGTCTTCGCGCGGTGCCTTCGGAGTCATGACTGGGCTGCTTTCTCTGTGCGGGACGAGCGCGCGGAGGCCGGTGCCGTCGCTGCGCTCTCGAGGATGCGGTCGGGCCGGGAGTAGACGACCATGGAGTCGCCGCGCAGGAACCCGATGAGAGTGAGGCCGGCATCGCCCGCGAGATCGACGGCGAGCGAGGAGGGCGCGGAGACCGCGGCCAGCATCGGGATGCCGGCCATGAGCGCCTTCTGCGTGAGTTCGAAGCTGGCGCGTCCCGAGACCATGAGGACGCAGGATCGGGCGGGGAGGCGCCCGTTCTGCAATGCCCAGCCGACGACCTTGTCGACCGCGTTGTGCCGTCCGACGTCCTCGCGCAGCACGAGCAGCTCGCCGGTCGGTCCGTCGAAGAGGCCCGCCGCGTGCAGGCCGCCCGTGCGGTCGAAGACCCGCTGCTGAGCGCGCAGCTCGTCGGGGAACCGGATCAGCGCCTCGGCGTCGATCGTCAGGGGATCGTCGGCGACCGCGAAATGCGTCTGCGTGTGCACGGCGTCGATGCTCGCCTTGCCGCAGAGCCCGCAGGAGCTGGTCGTAGTGAAGTTGCGCTCCAGACTCGGATCCGGCGGCGCGACGCCCGGCGCCAGCGCGACGTCGAGCACGTTGTAGGTGTTCTCCTCGCCATCCGCCGAACAGTGGATCGCGGCCGAGAAGTGCTCGCGGTGATGGATCACGCCCTCGGAGACGAGGAAGCCCGCGGCGAGTTCGACGTCATGACCCGGTGTGCGCATCGTGACCGCGAGGGGGCGGCCGAAGACCCGGATCTCCAGGGGCTCCTCGACGGTCAGGTAGTCCGCACGCTCCGTGCGCGGGCTCCCCGCCGTGAGGCGGGTCACGCGGCGACGAACGGCGATACGGGACACACCTCTTGGATAGCACCGATGCGGAGCGAGAGCAAACGGGAGAGCGAGCGGGGCGATGACTTCGAAGCAGATGCTTGCCAAATTGTGCAGACGTCTGATAACTATTGATTTCATGAACTCAGACGCAGGAGAGCAGCGGGGCAGCGCCGTCGCCGCGCACAAGATCTCGCTCGGGCATCCGAGCGACGTCAGCGGGCTCGAGCGGCTCGTCCGGGAGAGCCGGCTCGATCCGAACGAGGTCGTCGCCGTCGTGGGCAAGACGCAGGGGTCGGGCGATCGTTTCGACACTACGCGGATGGATGCGGATCGCGCACTGCGTCGCGCGCTCCTGGAGCTGGGGTCGTCGACCCCGGGACAGGTCGAGCAGATCCCCATGGTCTTCTCGAGCGGTGCGGTCGGCCTGCTGGACCCCAACGCAGTGGTGTTCACCCGCACTCCCGGCGTGCCGGTCGTCGGATCCGGCCCTCGACTCACCATCGGGACCGCCCAGACGGCGCCGATCCTCGACGCGGAACGCGGACGCGCCGCGATGGTCGGAGCGGTCGCGGACTCCGTCCGCGAGGCCGCGGCGTCGGCCGGCATCGATCCGCGCGATACCGCCTACGTCCTCGGCAAGAGCTGCCTTCCGGCCCTCACCGACTTCACGCCGATCGAGCACGGGGACGCCGGTTACGACGACATGGCGACGGTGCTGAGCACGAGCGGAGCCACGGCCCTCGGAATCGGCATCGCCGTCGGCGATGTGGCGGGACCGATCCGGGATGCGGATGTCGTCGCCAACAGCTCGCTGTGGAGCGCGCGCGCATCCACCTCCACCGGGCATGAGAACCCCGAGACCCAGATCGTCCTGCTCGGCAACCGACTCGGGGCCGGCGGCTCCCTGCAGGTCGGCCACTCCGTCATGTCCGACGCGCTCGACGTCTCCGCCCTCATGCGGGCTGTGCGCGATGCGGGCCTCGACGTTCCCGAAACCCACATTCCCGAGGATCTGCGCAAGCGGATCGTGGCGGTCTTCATCAAGGGGGGCACCCCGGGGCCGACCCTGCGGGGGCACCGCCAGGTGCAAGAGGCCGAGAATCCCCACTACATCGCTCAGGTCAAGGCCACCATCGGCGGCATCGTCGCCTCGGCGATCGGGGATCCGGCGCTGTACATCTCCGGAGCCGCAGTTCACCAGGCGCCCGCCGGCGGCGGGAACATCGCCGTCATCGTCGATCACGGCGAGATCTGATGACCCGGTCCGCAAACCAACGACACACACCAGAAAGCAGAGAAGTCCGATGACGTACTATCCCGAATTCTTCGCGCACATGCCGAAGCCCGCCGTGCCGATGCCCGGCCTGATCGCGCACACCATGTCGGATCAGGCCCAGGCGATCTTCTACGAGATTCCCGAGGGCAGCGCGGCCGGCGAGCATGTGAACTGCGACGAGTGGGGGCTCGTCCTCTCCGGCGAGGTCTCGGTGACGATGAACGGCGAGACGATCACCTACGGTGCCGGCGAATCGTTCTTCATCCCGGACGGCGTGCCCCACAGCGTCGTGAACCACCCCGGGGTGGCGGGGATCACGGGGTTCGACGATCCCGAGCGATTCCCGCTGGGCCGGAGCTGACCGAGGTCGGATACGACCCGGAAAGGACGTAGTCGTGGGCAATCTCCAGTCCATCATCGATGCGTTGAGCCTCGGCAGCCTCTACGCGCTGTTCGCCCTCGGGGTGGCGGTCGTCTTCAGCATCATGCGCTTGATCAACTTCGCGCACGGCGAGCTGATCATGATCGGCGGCTTCTCCCTGCTGTTCCTCGGCGGGCTGCCGGTGGCGCTGCGGATCGGCCTGTCGGCGCTCATCGTGGTGGCTGCGGCGCTGCTGATGGAGCGCATCGCATTCCGCCCGGTCCGCGGAGCTCGCGATGAGACGCTGCTGGTGACCTCGTTCGCCGTCAGCTACCTCGTGCAGAGCCTCGCGGTCATGCTCCTCGGCTCCTCGCCGCGCAGCGTGGGCATCCTTCCGGAGCTCTCCGACCCGATCCGCATCGGGCCGATCTCCGTTCCACTCCTCGACATCGTGTCGATCCTGGTCACCGTGGTCTGCCTCGTCGCACTGACGCTGTTCCTGACCCGGACCCGCTTCGGCATCCAGATGCGCGCCGCCGCCGAGAACTTCCGGATGGCTCGCTCGCTCGGCGTGCCGGCGAACCGGATCATCGCACTCGCATTCGCGATCAGCGGCCTGCTCGCCTTCATCGGCAGCCTGCTGCTGACCTCGCGGACCGGCCTGGCGTCGACCGGCATGGGCACCAGCCCCGTCTTCGCCGCCTTCGTCGCCACCATCATCGGCGGCATGGGCAGCATGGTCGGCGCCGTCGTCGGGGGGTATCTGCTGGGGATCCTCACGGTCGCCTTCCAAGCCCTGCTGCCGTTGGAGATCCGGTCGTACCGCGACGCGATGGTCTTCGGGGTCCTCGTGCTGGTCCTGCTGTTCCGGCCCAACGGCATCATCCACCCGGCCAGTCAGAAAGAGAGGGTCTGAGCATGTCCGCACTCTCCCAGCGCCTGCGCGCCGCCACGACGACCGCTCCGCGGCCCGGCTGGACGCTGGCCACCCTGTTCGCGCTCGTGGTCATCGTCGCCCTGGCCGGTCAGTTCTTCGGGAACTCGGCCTACGTGCGCGCAACCTCAACACTGCTGGTCTCCCTCATCGCGGTGGTCGGCATGTACACCTTCATCGGGAACTCCGGGGTGTTCTCCTTCGGGCACACCGGGTTCATCGCCATCGGCGCCTATACGACCGCCGCGCTCCGGATCCCGGACACGACGAAGAAGGTCCTCTTCCCGTCGATTCCCGCCGGAGAGCTCGGCTTCAACGAGGCCATCCTCGTCGGCGGCATCGCCGCCGGCGTGATCGGGGTGCTGGTCGCGATGGTGGTCAGCCGCCTCGGCGGACTCTCGGCCGCGCTGGTCACCTTCGCCTTCATGTCGATCGTCTACGTGGTCATCGCCAACCTGAAGCCGCTCACCGGCGGGCAGACGGGGATCTCGGGCGTGCCGCTGCTCACGACCCCGCTCACGGCGCTGCCCTGGGCGCTGTTCGCGGTGCTCGTGGCCTGGGCCTTCGGAGAGTCCCGCACGAGTCTGCGCCTCCGCGCCACTCGCGAGGACGACGTTCCGGCTCGCTCGCTCGGCATCAGCGTCTGGCGCACGCGGGTGGTCGCGTTCACGATCAGCGCCTTCCTCTGCGGGATCGCCGGGGGAGTACTGGCACAGTACCTCGGAAGCTTCAATCCGGAGGCCTTCTACCTCGACATGACGCTGCTGACGATGGCGATGCTCGTGGTCGGCGGCGCCCGGTCGCTCTCGGGCGCCGTGGTCGGCACGGTCTTCCTCGCACTCGTGCGCGAGGTGCTGCGCCAGTTCGAGAGCGGCGTCGCCATCGGCCCGCTCGAGATCACCGCCCGCCCGGGTTTGCAGAATCTCGGCGTCGCCGCGGCACTGCTCCTCGTGCTGCTCTTCATCCCGTCGGGGCTGACCCGCGGCCGAGAACTCGGCGCCTACGTCGCCGCGCTGTTCTCCCGCAGACGGAGTCCGCTGCCTGAAACAGAAGGAGGGGCCTCATGAACGCGACGACCGACGGCGTGCGCGCCGAGGGATTGGGCGTCTCGTTCCAGGGCGTGCGCGCGCTCGACGGGGTGAGCCTCGAACTGCACCGAGGGGAGATTCTCGGCCTGATCGGCCCGAACGGAGCCGGCAAGACGACGCTCGTGAACGTGCTCTCGGGCTACCAGCCGCCGTCCAGCGGCAGGATCCACGTCGACGGCAAGGACGTCACCGCCTGGAGCCCGGAGCGCCGCTCGCGGGCCGGACTGGTGCGCACCTTCCAGGCCGTGCGCCTGTTCGGAGGCCTCTCCGTGCTCGACAACATCGCACTGGGCGTGCTGGCCGGAGGCGGGAGGCGGAAGGCCGCGCGAGCGGAGGCCATGGATCTGCTGGCGAGCATCGGACTCGCACAGTGGGCGCACCATCCCGCTGCGAGCATGCCCTACGGCGCCGAGCGGCGGCTCGGCATCCTCCGTGCGCTGGCGACCCGACCGAGCTATCTCCTGCTCGACGAACCGGCCGCCGGTCTCAACGATCTCGAGACAGACGAGCTGACCGAGGTGCTGAGCCGCATGCCCGGCGATCACGGCGTCGGGCTGCTCGTGATCGAGCACGACATGAAGCTGATCATGCAGGTCTGCCATCGCATCCACGTGCTCGACTACGGCAGAACACTCTCCGAGGGCACCCCGGAGCAGGTCCGAGCGGATCCCGCGGTCCGCAATGCCTACTACGGCGACGCAGAGGAGCGCAATCATGCTCAAGGTAACTGATCTCAGCGTGAACTACGGCGGCATCGCCGCGGTGAAGGGGCTCTCGCTGGAGGTCTCGCCCGGCGAGATCGTCGCGCTGGTCGGCGCCAACGGCGCGGGGAAGTCGAGCACGCTCGCCGCCATCGGCGGCGTGGTCACCCCCTCCTCGGGATCGGTCGAGTGGGAGGGCCAGCCGATCCAGGGGCGGCCTCCGGAGTGGATCGCGCGGAACGGCATCGCGATCGTGCCGGAGGGGCGCGACATCTTCGCGACGCTGACAGTACGGGAGAACCTGCTGGTCGGCGCGACGGCGCGGAAGGACCGCTCCACCGCAGCCGCGGCGACCGAGCGGGTGTTCGAGCGGTTCCCGGTGCTGAAACGCTACGCGAAGTCGCCTGCGGGCAAGCTCTCCGGGGGTGAGCAGCAGCAGCTCGCGATCGCTCGGGCGCTGCTCTCGGAGCCCCGGATCCTGCTGCTCGACGAACCCTCCCTCGGGCTCGCGCCGAAGATGGTCGACCTGGTCTTCGAGGTCGTCCGGGAGCTTCGGCAGGAGGGCGTCGGCGTGCTGCTCGTCGAGCAGAACGCGCTGCGCGCGGTCGCCACGGCGGACCGCGCCTACGTGCTCCGCCGCGGAGAGCTGGTCCACTCCGGATCCCACGACGAGTTGATGGCCGAGGGCCGTCTGAACGACCTCTATCTCAGTTGAACCGAACCGCGCCGCCCGCGGCGCCGAATGAAAGTGAGTACGCAATGAGCACATCCGAGACCGGCGACGGCGTCGGATACTTCCCGGCCTTCATCGAGCGGCTACCCGAGGCCGACATCCCGATCGAGACCTGCCGGGCCTTCATGATGCGAGACGGCTGCCAGGCGCTCTTCTTCGAGCTTCCCGGCGGTAGCCAGAGCCCGGATCACAGCCACGTCAACGAGTGGGGCTACGTGATCCAGGGCCGTGTCGACATCACCATCGACGGCGTGACCACCACCTATGGTCCCGGCGAGTCCTATTTCGTGGGCGACGGCGTCGTCCACAGCGTCGTCAACCACCCGGGCCTGATCGGCGTCTCGGTGTTCGACGGCACCGAGCGCTTCGCAGCGAAGCCGTGATCATCCGCTCGGCGGGGCATCCCACCGAGCTCAACCACCCACCCATCCGAATCGATATCCGATGACAACGAAGTTAGGAATCAGTCCAGTGAACACCTCATCCCTTCTCCGGCGGCGTGGGCTCGGCCTCGCCGCGCTCGCGGCGGTGACCGCGCTCGCGGTCTCCGGCTGCACGGCGACCACCGCTTCCGACAACGGCGGCTCCTCGGGAGACAAGCCCATCACGATCGGCATCGCCGCAGGATTCAGCGGCGTCTTCGAACCCTACGAGGGCCCGTCGCTGACCGGTGCCAAGATCGCGGTCGACGAGATCAACGCGGCCGGCGGCGTGCTCGGACGCAAGGTCGAGCTCGTCAGCGCGGACAACGGATCGGACGTCAACAACTCCACGACGGCGGGCCAGCAGCTGCTCGACAAGGGAGCGGACGCCGTCATCACCTCGATCGACCTCAACCTGGGCGGCGGCACGGCATCGGTCGTCTCATCCGCCGGCAAGGTGGCCATGTCGCTCGGCGGCGGTTCGCTGCAGTGGGCGAAATTCGGGCCGCTCGTCTACTCGCTCGGTACCCCGGTCACGAGCGATGGCGCAGTCATGGGACAGTGGGCCAAGCAGAAGAAGGGCTTCTCGAACGCCTATCTCCTCGAGGACACCTCGACCGACTTCGGCAAGGATCTCTGCGAGGCGTTCGGCGCGGAGTTCGAGAAGGAGGGCGGCAAGGTGCTGGGCGCCGACACCTTCGACAACGCCGACAACTCGCTGGCCTCGCAGGTGACCCGCATCAAGGGCCTCGCGGAGCAGCCCGATGTGATCGGGCTCTGCTCCTACCCTCCGGGCGGCGCGCTGGCGGTCAAGACGCTCCGCAGCTCCGGCATCGACGCAGCGGTGATCTCCGGCAGCGGTATGGCCGGCGACTTCTGGTTCAAGGAGACGATGCCGCAGCTGAGCGACGTCTACACGGCTGACTGGGCCTCGGTATGGGGCGACGACCCGAGCGACGCGATCAACTCGCTCGTGAAGAAGTTCCGCGAGGACGGGATCGACGTGCAGAACACCTACGGCATCATGGGCTACACCGCCGTCTACGCGCTGACGAAGGCCATCGAGAGCGCCGGCAGCACGGAGGGCACGAAGGTCGCCGACGCGCTCAACGCATTCCAGGGCGTCGAGGTGCCGTTCCCGCTCACCTTCACGAAGGACGTGCATCTCGACACGCAGCGCGAGTACCGGATCGTCGGCGTCACCGACGGGAAGCCGCATCTCGACGTGGCCATGAAGCCGGACAACCCGCCGGCCATCGGCTGATCCGACATCCACCCCGGGTCCCCGCCCACCTGTTCCGGGCGGGGACCCTCCATCACGATCCGTCAGGAGAAAGAACCATGGCGACCGCATCATTCCCCGAATTCTTCGACCGCCTCGCGAAGCTCGACATCCCGGACGGGAGCGCTCGCGCCTGGGCGATGACCGACCGCGCACAGGTGCTCTTCTACGAAGTGCACGAGGGCGGCGGCGCCGACGACCTCGCCGATGCCGCCGAATGGGGGCTGATCCTGGAGGGGCCTGTCTCTTATACACATCTCCGAGCCCACGAGACGCTCATGAATCTC
>CAMFIY010000036.1 GCA_945952575.1 uncultured Leucobacter sp. | reverse complement strand
GCGATGCGGAGCCTCGTACTCGGTGATCCTCGAGGTCATCCGCCACGGAATGCCGAAGTGCCGGGCCCGCCAGGTGACCGTCTCGCCGGCTCGCAGCTCTCCCGAGGTCACGCCGGCGACGGCGCGCTCCTGCGAGCCTTGCATCGATGAGGTGTGGGCATCGACGGAGAGACTGAGCGAGAAGCAAGCCGCCGGGGGCGCCGCGATCCGGGTCTCGAGACGGATCCCGATCATGTGCGTGCGCCTCCTCGGCGCTCGGCGGTCACCGACGCCAGCGGGCGACCGCCGGGCTCCCTGCGGGTCCGGATATCGATCAGTGCGAAGCCGGCGCCCTCCAGCGCACGCAGCATCTCGTCGACCGGCCAATGGTATCCCGTGACCACCGCGTGGTCGAACGGCTCGGAGCGCTCGCCCGCGAAGAAGCCCAGCAGCAGGGACCCGCCCGGCCGCAGACACCGGGCGAACTCGGTCAGCAGCGCCGGCACCTCCGCCGGCTCGGTGTGGATCGTCGAGTACCACGCCAGCAGGCCGCCCAGGGATCCGCTCCCGACCGGCAGCGCCTCCAGCTCCCCGACGCGGAAGTGCAACCCGGGGAACCGGCGCTGAGCGATGGAGACGAACTCGGGGGTGAGGTCGACGCCCTCGGCCTCCAGGCCGAGATCATGCAGATGCTGCGTCCAATGCCCGGGCCCGCACCCCGCGTCGAGCACCGGACCGCCGATGCTCTGCGCCCACTCGGTGATGGTCTCGCGATCCGGCTCGGCGAGATCCGCCACCGAGCCGAGCAACTCGGTGTATTCGCGAGCGCGGGCGCCGTACGCGCGGCGGATCTCAGGGTGCGGCATCGGCGTCGGGTTCGTCGTCGCCGGGCAGGCCGGGCACCGAGGGCGCATTGAGGCGGCGGATCGCCCGAGCCGCGATTTGCTCCGGCACGGACCACTCGATCTCGGCAGTCAGCGTGCGCAGCGTCAGGATGACGGTAGTCGCGGAAGACTGCATCTCCTTCCATTTCGCGGCACGCCGGGATCCGGCCACCGAGCCGAGGATCCGGATCGAGTCCGCCTCAAGACTCAACCGCCTCTCTTCGACGTGCCAATCTCCCCATCGCCAGCCACTGGGGCGGGAAAGGCCTGGTTGCATCCCGGCTACAACGCGCACACCACTGACGAACACCCCGCGTTCGGCCTTTCTTCGCATTCCGCGGCGGGAGATCGCATTCTCGCCCTCCGCCAGGAGCACCCAGCCGAAGAGCTCGGCGAAGAACTCGAGCATCGCCTCTCCGTTCCCGAACTCCGCCTCGCGCACGCCGAGGATCCTCTTCGGAAGCTACCACGCGGCCCCGCCCCGCCGGGCATGCTGACCGACTGACCGCGCTCCGAGCCGGGGTTTGTAGGATGACGCCATGATCACGAGGATGGACAACATCGGCATCGTCGTCGAGGATCTCGTCGGCGCGGTCGAGTTCTTCCGCGAACTCGGGCTGGAACTCGAGGGCCGGGGACTCGTCGAAGGCGAGTGGGCGGGGCGGGTCACCGGCCTCGGCGATCAGCGCGTCGAGATCGCGATGATGCGCACGCCGGACGGGCACGGCCGGATCGAGCTCTCCCGCTTCATCGAACCGGCCGTGGTGACCGATCATCGGGCGGCCCCGGTGAACGCACTCGGCTATCTCCGGGTCATGTTCGCGGTCGATGATCTCGCCGACACGCTCGAGCGTCTGCGCCCGCACGGCCTCGAACTCGTCAGCGACGGAGTCGTGCGCTTCGAGGACGCCTATCTGCTCTGCTACGTGCGCGGACCGGAGGGGATCCTGATCGGACTCGCTCAGGACATCGGCGCCGAACGCGCCGACCCCCCTGCAACGCCCGCCGAATAGGCGATCCTCACCCCGCGTCCCGCCAGAACTTCGCATACCCGGCTTTGTCTGCGATGTTGAAGTCGATCAGCTTCTCGAGCAGCCCCAGGTCCACATCACCACCCCAAGGGATGCGGATGAAGTTGACGGTGCTGGTGTAGCCGGCCTGCTCGATCTCGGGCAGGAACTTCTCGAGCGTGTAGGCCTCGGGACTGACCGCGAAATACTTGGCGTAGGGGCCGAAGCCGATGATGAACGTGCCCTCGTTGGTGTACATCGGCTGCTTCCACTTGACCGCTCGTTCGAGCTGGGGGAAGGTCCGCTCGATCCAGCCGAAGACTTCGGTCAGCTTGGCCGCCTTCGCTTCGTCGCCGAGCGCGGCGAGCCACTCATCGAATTCGCTCATGCGAACGATGCTCGCAGACCTCGGCCCGATTGACCAGCGGTCAGCCTCCGCCGCATAGGACCGAAGAGTGATCCGACAGCGGTCGAGGAACTCCTACCGGCGGTGCCTGCGGGAGACCGGAAGCTCTCGCCGCAGGCAGGCACCGAGCATCGCGCGTTTCCGCCTCAGACGCCGGCCTCCGCGTGGATGGCGGCGAGACCTTCGCCGTAGCTCGTCACAGCGAAGTCGGGGAATCGGGATCTGAACTTGGTGTCGTCGAAGAGATTGTGGTGCGCGTATCTCGGCAGCAGCTCGCGGATCTCACGGGCCTGCGGAGACACGGCTCCGGCTGCGCTCAGCACCCATTTCGGGATCACCGTGTACGACGTCGGGGTGCGGAAGGCCTCGCCGGCCCGGCGGACGAACTCGCGATAGGTGAGGCGGTTGCCATCGATCGGCAGGTGCCAGGTCTGCCCGTAGGCGTCGGGTGCGTTGCCGAGAACGGCGAGGGCCCGGCTCGCATCCGGGGTCCAGATGAGGGAGCGCAGCCGGTCATCGCGCACGGGGACCAGGGCGCGTCTCCCCGACCTCAGCCGGTCGATGACGAGTGAGTTCGTGAATCCTTGCGTGCGGCCGGGACCGTAGAACTCCGGCGCCCGGGCGATGAGCACCCGCGTGTCCCCCAGCGCCATCTCCTCCAGCACCATGGTCGCCATGTCGCCGCGGACCCGTCCCTTGCGGCCGACCGGCGCGAAGGGGGTCTCCTCGGTCAGCGTGCGGTCGTCCTGCGGATACATGTAGGTGTTGTCGAAGTAGACGAACTTCGCGCCGACCGCTCGGGCTGCATCCAGCGCGTTGCGGAGCATCGTCGGGAACTGCGTCTCCCAGAGCTCGGTCTTCGCAGGAAGACCGGCGACGAAGTAGACGATCTCGCTGCCCTCGACCGCTGCTCTGGTCTGCGCGGCGTCGAGGAGATCGGCGGGCACGATCTCATCGGTGTCGTTCACCTTGCGCGGCCTGCGGCTGACGAGCCTCAGCCCGCGCGCCTGAGTGCGGCGCAACTCTCTCGCCAACTCGATCGCGATCTGACCGTTGGCTCCCAGAATCGTCTGCATTCTCGACTCCGCCCTCCCCTGCCCAGGATCCGAGCCGAGGTGGACACGATCTCTCCGACGCGGTATGTTTACAGTGCTTACATGAGCATAGAAAGAAAAGTGAGCAGTGTCAACATCAGCGAGGACCTACCATCACGGCGATCTGCGCGCAGCGCTCATCGCGAGCGCGATCGAGGTGCTGGAAGCGGGAGAGACCTATTCCATGCGGGCCGTCGCCCGGCGGGCCGGCGTCTCTTCGGCCGCGCCGTATCGGCACTTCGCCGACCGCGACGCACTGGACACGGCAGTCGCGATCGAAGGGTTCGATGGCCTCCGCAGGACGCTCGCGCGAGCGCTCGAAGCATCGACCGCGGAACCGACAGACCCGACGTCCGCACTCGCGGACCTCGGCGTCGCCTATGTGGGCTTCGCACTGCAGCGGCCGGCGGTGTTCCGTCTGATGTTCGGCAACGAGTGCGACGATGCTGACAGCGACAGAGTCCGGGCGTCGCAGGCCCTGCACGCACTCGTGAATGACACGCTCGCCGACCTCTTCCCCGGCCGGGCGTCGCCGGAACTCGCCACCGCTCTCTGGGGTCTCGCCCACGGCCTCGCCTTCCTCCACCTGGACGGCAAGTACCGCCCGGAACCCGCCGAGGAGGTCGCGGAACGCGTCCGCGCCTCGGTCACGGCGGTCCTGACCGCAGGGCGCGCCTGAGGCCCGGGTCGGACGCATCGACCAGACCACCGCGCACGGACCCGAAAGAGCAGCACCATGACAGCCCACATCCTCCACGTGGTCACGAACGTCGACCGCTACGAGGGCACTTCCCATCCCACCGGGCTCTGGCTCTCCGAGCTGGCGCACGCGTGGCACGTGTTCGAGGCCCACGGGTTCCGGCAGACGATCGTGAGTCCGCACGGCGGGGAGTCGCCGCTGGAACCTCGATCGCTGAGGTTCCCGAATTCGGACGCCGCGGCGAAAGCCTGGCTCACGGACCCGTCGCGCATGGCCGCGCTCGCGAACACGCTCGATCCCGCGCAGATCGACCCCGCGGAGTTCGATGCTGTCTATTTCACCGGCGGCCACGCCGTGATGTACGACTTCCCCGACAGCGACGGACTGCAGCGCATCGCGCGAGAGATCTGGGAGGGCGGCGGGATCGTCTCCTCCGTGTGCCACGGATACTGCGGCCTGCTCAACATCCGGCTCTCCGACGGCTCGCTCCTCGTAGCCGGAAGGACGCTCACCGGCTTCGCGTGGCAGGAGGAGATCCTCGCCCGAGTCGACCAGCTGGTCCCCTACAACGCCGAGGAGGAGATGAAGGCGCGCGGCGCCCGCTACCGGAAGGCCAGGCTGCCGTTCGTCTCCTACACGGTGACCGATGGAAACCTCGTCACCGGCCAGAACCCCGGCTCTGCCAGGGAGACGGCGCAGAAGGTCGCGGCCCTGCTGACGTCGCGTTCGAACGGCGCGTCACTCCCCGGCAGTTGACGCGCCCGGACCTGTGCCGCCCGCGCCGAGCGGGCTCGGATCGAAGGTCACGCGAACCGCAGCGATCCTCCCGCCATCGACATGGGTCCAGTTCACGACCTGCATCGGCGCCTTGTCCGCGATCCGCAGCTCCGACCAGGTCATGACGTCCGTCTCCGAGGCGAGTCGCAGCAGGACGTCGTTCGACGTCGTCGCAGCGAACATCCCGCGGAGACCCTCGAGGAATTCATCGGGGCCCCGCGTCGACCCGAGAACGCCGTCGAAGGTCACGTCGGGGGTCAGCAGCGGCCTCAGCGGTTCGGGATCGCCGGCGGACCAGCAGGCGAAATAGAGTTCGGCGATGTCAGCGGGACGAGTGGGAAGCGGGTGTCGATCAGTCATACCTCCATGCTCGGGCGCATCGATCCAGAAGTAAAACAGTTAATAGTGGTCAGAGCTAGAATCATCAGTTATGGAGCTTCATCAGCTGCGCTACGCCGTCGAGGTGCATCGACGCGGATCCTTCACCGCCGCCGCCGCCGCTCTGCACGTCAGCCAGTCGGGCGTCTCCTCCCAGATAGCGAAGCTCGAGAAGGAGCTCGGAACGCCCCTCTTCGATCGGGGGTCTCGCACCGCGGCTCCGACGACCGCCGGCGCATCCCTGCTTCCGCTGATGGCGACAGTGCTCACCGGGGTGGCTCAGATCGAGCAGGCCGCCGGTGAACTGCTCGGTCTGGTCAGGGGCACGGTCAGGGTCGGCACGGTCATCGGATGCACGATTCCGGGATATCTGAACGCCTTCGCCGCCTTCCGCTCCGCCTATCCCGGGGTGACAGTGAGCACCCGAGAGGGGGCTTCGGACCGCCTGATCGCGGGGCTCCGCTCCGGAGACCTCGATCTCGCCCTGCTGGCGCACACGGGCGAACTGCCCGTCGAACTCTCCGCAACCGTGCTGGTCGACGAGCCCATCGCGGCCGGCGTGCCCACTGATCACCCGTGGGCGGCGCGGCCGTCCGTCTCCGCGGCCGAAATCGCCGCGACAGAGCTCCTCACCCTGGCGGCCGGCACGGGAGTCCGCTCGGCACTCGAGCAGACCTGCGGAGCCGTCGGCGCCGAGGCGGCTCCGGCCGTCGAGGCGCACTCGCCGGAGACCGTGCTCGCCCTGGCGGAACGCGGCGCCGGGGTCGCGGTGCTCTCACGTTCGATGATCACCGCACCGCTCACGGCGGTCGCGATTCGGGGCGCTCGGCACGCCAGGCTCTCGCTCGTCTCGCGCGCGGCACCGGGGAACGCCGCACAGGCCTTCATCGACCTGCTCGGCTCGGAGTTGCGCTCGCCCACCGCGGCATGAGGCCGATCAGACGTTGAATCTCCACTCGCAGACGTCGCCGTCGCGCATCACGTAGTCCTTGCCCTCCATGCGGGCCTTGCCCTTTGCGCGCGCCTCTGCGACCGAGCCGGCCTCGACGAGATCGTCGAAGGAGATGATCTCGCCCTTGATGAAGCCCTTCTCGAAGTCGGTGTGGATCGCGCCGGCCGCCTGCGGGGCCGTCGCACCCTTCTTGATGGTCCAGGCGCGCGCCTCCTTCGGGCCGGCCGTCAGGTAGGTCTGGAGACCGAGGGTGTCGAAGCCGACGCGGGCGAGCTGATCCAGCCCGCTCTCCTCCTGCCCGATCGACTCGAGCAGCTCCTTGGCGTCCGCCTCGTCGAGCTCCATCAGCTCGCTCTCGAGCTTCGCGTCGAGGAAGATGGCCTTCGCCGGCGCCACGAGCGCCGCCAGCTCGGCGAGCTTGCCCTGATCCTGCAGGACGCCCTCGTCGACGTTGAAGACGTAGAGGAACGGCTTGGCGGTGAGCAGGCCCAGCTCCTTGATCGGCTCGAGGTCGATCCCTGCGTGCGAAAGGACCTTGCCGTCGTTGAGCGCGGCGACGGCAGCCTTCGCGGTCTCGACGACCGATGCGTCGATCTTGCGGTTCTTGAGCTCCTTCTCGTAGCGCACGAGCGCCTTGTCGAGGGTCTCGAGGTCGGCGAGGATCAGCTCGGTGTTGATCGTCTCCATGTCACCGGCCGGGTTCACGGCTCCGTCGACGTGCACCACGTCCGGGTCGCTGAAACCGCGGACGACCTGGGCGATCGCGTCGGCCTCGCGGATGTTCGCGAGGAACTTGTTGCCGAGGCCCTCGCCCTCGCTCGCGCCGCGCACGATGCCGGCGATGTCGACGAAGCTGACCGGGGCGGGCAGGATCCGTTCGGACCCGAAGATCTCGGCGAGCTTGTCGAGTCGCCGGTCGGGCAGGTTGACCACGCCCACGTTGGGCTCGATCGTCGCGAACGGGTAGTTCGCCGCGAGAGCGTCGTTGTGGGTGAGTGCGTTGAAGAGGGTGGACTTGCCGACGTTGGGCAGGCCGACGATTCCGATTGTTAGAGCCACGGGCGTCAAGTCTACGGGATCGGCGCAGACCGCCTTCCGCTCAGCCGAGTGCCGGCGGCCAGACCCCGATCACGAGCGAGAGCACGACGATCGTGATCAGCTCGTGCACGCAGTTGAGGATCGTGAGCCGGATCGGGCGGCCCTCGAACGCGTCGTGCGTGATGAAGCGCGCCGCCGTGAAGCCCGCCCAGAGGAGGACGCCGGTGAGCAGCGCCGAGACCAGGAACGACCCGTGGTAGAACTCGTAGGCGATGTAGGCTGCACCGGCGAGCACCCACGAGGTGATGAAACTGACGATCACCGTCGCGATCATCGGGCCGGCCGGCCCTCTGCCCTCGCCGGGATTCACCTTCGCGAGGCGCATCCAGGCGTTGCCCATGACCTTCGGCGCGTACCAGATCGCGCCGACGATCATCGTGGAAATGGTGGCTGCGATCACCGCCAGGTAGTTGATCTCCGGGATCATTTCGGCTCCTCAGGCTCTGGGCGCACCGTCGCGCCGCGCTGCGCTCATTCTCGCACCGCGGGGTGCGCCCGGTCACGCACCGCGCGGCGGAGGTTGTCAGTGGTCTGTGCCAGGATCAATGGCGTGCCAGTCGACTTCACCGCCATCGATTTCGAGACCGCCAACAGCCACCCCTCCTCGGCGTGCGCGGTCGGTCTCGTCCGCGTGCGCGACGGGGTGGCGGTCGAGCGCACCGAATGGCTGATCAGGCCGCCGGCCAGCCACCCCGATTTCCTCCCCTTCAACACCCGCATCCACGGGATCACTCCCGCGATGGTCGCGGGCGCGCAGACGTGGGAGGAGCAGCTGGCACCGCTCCGGGAGTTCATCGGCGCCGACATCGCCGTGGCGCACAACGCCGGTTTCGACATGGGCGTGATCCGCGCGGCCTGCGCCGAGACGATCACACCGACCCCGAAGCTGCGCTACCTCTGCAGCGTGCAGGTCTCGCGCAAGACCTACGAGATCCCCTCGCATCGCCTCCCGCTCGCCGCGGAGGCCGCCGGCTACGGCGAATTCTCCCACCACGAGGCGCTCGCCGACGCCGAGGCCTGCGCAGCGATCGTCGTCGACGCCGCCAAGCGGCACGGGGCGGCGGATCTCACCGCGCTCGCCAAGGCGACCGGGCTGAGGATCCAGCGCCTCACGGCGATCCCGCTCAAGCTCTGAGGGCTCGGCCCGCGACTCAGTGCAGCGGCCTGATCAGCCGATAGCCGATCGTCTCGCGCCGCTCGACCGCCCAGAGGGCGATCCGCAGATCGACGAGGCCGTCCAGGGACAGCGGATCGCGGCCGCTCAGCTCGTGGATCCGGTGCAGGCGGTGCCGCACCGTGTTGACGTGTACGTAGAGCCGCTCGGCCGTCGCCTGGAGCTGCCGGTCGCTGGCTATGAACACCGCGAGTGTCTCCATCAGATCGCCCCGGGCGAGCTCGTCGGCGCGCACGATCGGCGCGATCAGCTGCTCGACGAAGGGATCCAGCAGCTCGGCAGGCTGTTGCTCGAGCAGCGCGTCGAGCGAGACGAGCTGATCGGGGCCGGCCACGCCACCGCGGCTGCGCGCCAGCCGCAGCGCGGAGCGGGACTCGCTGAGCGCCCGCCGCAGTTCCCCGAAACCGACGAGCGAGCTGTAGCCGCAGACGAGACCCAGGCTGCGGAGGGACTCCTCGGTGTCGGGACCCGAGATGAGGATCACTTCCCGGGCGGTGACCCCGACGAGTCCGTCGGCCCAGTGCTGCCCGATGGCCCCCTCACTGCCCGCCGGCCAGCTCGACACCCGGAGGCGCTCCCGGGCGAGCCCGTGGGCGTCGATCTCGGGCAGGATCGCCGCCGGATGGGCGAGCCCCGCGGCGACCAGGTCGAGCAACTGACCGAGGCGCAGCTGCTGCTCGGAGGACTCGCGCGCCTGCTCGAGACCGGAGAACTCGAGGAGGCTCTGCAGCTGCTCCATGAACTCCCCCGACGGACCCCCGGCCCCGTCGGCCCACTCGAGTGCTCGCTCGGCGCCGGTCCCGACACGACGGATGCCCCCGCCGAGCGCCTCCGCGGCCTCCGTGAGCAACGCCGCCTCCCCCGCGCCGCGCCGCGCCAGCGTGAGGAGCCGCGAGAGCAGCGCGGTCTCCCGCTTCCGCGCTTCGCTCTCGAGCTCGCTCCGGCGCCGCAGCACAGTGTCGTTCACCGAGAGGAACGGCACGCCGTGCGGCAGGAGCAGGAGCGGGAGCCCGGCACGCTCGCAGGCGTCCACGAGCTCGCTCGGCGGACCCAGGTGCACCTCCCCGAGCCCGAGCGCCACGCCCGCCACCCCCGCTTCGGCGAGCGCGGAGACGAAGGTGTCGGCGGAGCGCGGGCGCACGAGCGCGCTGCCGAGCGTGCAGACCAGCTCGTGACGGCGCAGGTGGGGGCGCGGGTCGAGCTGCTCGGTCGCGTGCACCCACGAGACGGGACGCTCGGAGGCCCCGGCCGGCAGCACGGCCGAGACGATCGAGAGCGACGGGTCGGCGATCAGATCGCCGATAGTGACGAGCGCTTCAGCGGCATCGGGCATCGTAGGCATGAAGATATTGTAGCTTCGCACAACGATGTTCCGCACAAATGGAGGTCTGTCCCGATTTTCCCCCGTGTTGACTGGAGGAGTGCATAATTATCCCATCGCTTCCGTCTGGGCCGAAGGAGACCATCTTGACCACGAGCGCAACCCTGCCCGCCGAGGGCGCCCACTCCCTGCGCAGGGAGTTCAGTTTCGGATCGGCGTTCGCCTTCGCGTTCGCGTTCATCTCCCCCATCGTCGCCCTCTACGGCATCTTCGGGCTCGCGATCAGCACGGCGGGCCCGTCGTTCTGGTGGGGCTTCCTGATCGTCTTCGCCGGCCAGTTCCTGGTCGCGCTCGTCTTCGCCATGCTCGTCTCGCGCTGGCCCCTCGAGGGTTCGATCTACCAGTGGGCGAATCGACTGCTCGGCGCAGGCTTCGGCTGGTTCGCCGGCTGGTTCTACATCTGGACCCTGACCATCGCGATGGCGACGGTCGCCCTTGGTGCGGCCGGGTTCATCGCCAACATCCTGGGCATCCACGAGGCGAGCGGCACGCAGATCGCCCTCATCGCCTTCGTCGTCCTGATCCTGGGGACCCTCATCAACCTCGCGGGCCGCGGTATCCTCAAGGGCTTCATGGTGGCCAGCATCGCGGCCGAGATCATCGGCTCGATCGGCCTCGGGGCCTGGCTGCTCATCGCGCACCGGGAGCACGACCTCTCGATCCTCTTCGACGGGGGCGCGAGCATCGGGGCATCCGAGGGATTCTTCTCGATCGGCGGCCCCTTCCTGCTGGCGATCGTGTTCATCGGCTTCTCGTTCGTCGGCTTCGAGAGCGCGGGATCCATCGCCGAGGAGGTGCACGAGCCCCGCCGCAACCTGCCCAAGGCCGTGCTCTTCTCGCTCTGCTTCATCGCCGCGGTGGTCATGTTCTCGAGCCTCGCGATCATCCTCGCCACGCCCGACAATGCGGCCGAGCTGCCCGACTACGGCTCCGACCCGGTGTACGCAGTGCTGACCGCCCAGCTCGGATCCAGCATCGCGATCCCGCTGCAGGCGCTCTTCGCCATCGGCTTCATCGCCAGCTTCCTCGCGCTGCAGACCTCGGCGTCGCGCCTCATCTGGGCGAAGGCACGGGATCACGCACTGCCCTTCTCGAACGCGCTGTCGAGGCTCAGCCGGAAGCAGCGCCAGCCGGTGGGCCCGATCCTCGTCACGACCGTCATAGGCACGGCTCTGTTCCTGCTCAGCAACGTGGCCGAGAACCTCTACACGATGATGGTGAACTTCACCTCGGGCGGCTTCTACCTGAGCTTCCTCTTCCCCGTGCTCGCCTTCGCCGTGGCGGTGCTGCGCCGACGCTGGCGCCCGGGTCCCTTCAGCATCCGCGGATGGACCGGCCCCGTCGCCGTCCTCGCCCTCGCCTGGGTGGTGCTGGAGCTCATCAACATCGCCTGGCCCAGACCAGTGAACGGCAACCCGTGGCTCGACTGGTCGGTGATCGTCGGCGCCGTGGCGCTCGCCCTGGTCGGCGCGGCGATCTATGCTCGGGTCCGGGGGCGGATCGAGAACGTCGAGACCTCCGCGGTGATGCTGGATCTCGAGGACGAGGATCCCGCGGCGGCCGAGACGGAGACGGGATCGGAGGCGCGGAACCGATGAGCGCGGAAGTGGCGGTCGTGACCGGCGCCGCGGGAGGGATGGGGGCGGCGATCTCGCGCCGGCTCCGCGACACGGGCATGCGCGTCGCCGGCTTCGACCGGGACGCCGCCGCGGACTGCGACCTCGCGCTGCGGGTCGACGTCTCCGTGCCCGAGGAGGTGCGGCGAGCGGTCTCGCAGGTCGAGGCCGAGCTGGGCCCGGTCGACGCGTTCGTCAGCGCGGCCGGCCACTACGAGAGCCTCCCCCTCGCCGAGGTCGCCGACGAACAGGCCCGGCGGATGCTCCGGGTCCATCTCGGCGGTTTCTTCGCCGGCTCTCAGGCCGTCCTGCCCGGCATGCTGCGGCGCGGGCACGGTTCCATCGTCGCGATCTCGAGCGAGCTCGCGATCGGCGGAGGGGATCGGGATTCGCACTACGCGGCCGCCAAGGGCGCGGTGCTCGGCGCCGTCAAGAGCCTCGCCGCCGAGGTGGCGCACGCCGGGATCCGGGTGAACGCCGTCGCCCCCGGCCCGACGAACACGCCGATGCTCCCGCCGGACTCCCCCTGGCGGGAGGAGGACTACCTGGCCACCCTGCCCACGCGCTCGCTCGCGGAGCCGGAGGACGTCGCGCGCTGCGTCGAGTTCCTCGTCCGCTCGGCCGGCTTCGTCACCGGGGAAACGCTGCACCCGAACTCCGGGGCGGTGATCTGATGCCGGGCCCGAGGGATCTCAGGCTCTCGGACTCGACGGCCCTGGTCACCGGAGCGGCGGGCGGCCTCGGCGCCGCGCAGGTCTCTGCCCTGGTGCGCGCCGGAGCGGAGACGGTGGCCCACGCCCGCAGCGACGGCCCGGCGCTTCGGGCAGTGGTCGAGCGGACCGGAGCGATCCCGATCGCGAAGGATCTCGGCGTTCCCGAGGCCTGCCGGGAGCTCGTCCGCGAGGCGGCGGAGGCGACCGGTCGCCTCGACGTGCTGGTCGCGAACCACGCCGCGATGTCGATGGGGTCCCTGGTCGAGGCCGACCCCGACGAGTGGTGGCGCGTGGTCGAGACGAATCTGCTCGGCACCTACGCACTCATCCAGGAGGCCGTGCGCGTGATGCGGGAGCAGGGATCCGGCGGGCGGATCATCGTGATCTCGAGTGAGTGGGGCGTGATCGGCTGGCCCGAGGCGACCGCCTACGCCGCGTCGAAGGCGGGGCTCATCAGCCTGGTCAAGTGCCTGGGTCGCGAGCTCGCCCCGGAGGGCATCCTGGTGAACGCGATCGCCCCGGGCGTCATCGACACCCCGCAGCTGAACGTCGACGCCGACGCCGCCGGCATCGCCCTGGAGGAGATGCACGCCCGCTACGCCTCGGCCATTCCGCTCGGCAGGATCGGCCGCCCGGACGAGATCGCTGCGACGGTGGCGTTCCTGGCCGATCCCGGCCTGCGCGCGATGGCCGGCCAGACGGTGCAGGTCAACGGCGGATCGACCCGCGGCCGGGCATAGCACCGGAGCCGGCACACGCACAGACACTCAGAGAGGACAGAACGTGGAGACGAACAGGCCCATCCCCCCGATCGACGGGCAGGTCTCGCCCCGCTATGCGGGGTTGACGACATTCGCGCGCCTGCCGCGCCTCGGCGACGTCCCCCGGCACGACATCGCCGTCGTCGGGGTGCCCTTCGACGCGGGCGTCACCTTCCGCCCGGGCGCGCGCTTCGGCCCCGGGGCGATCCGCGAGGCGTCCCGCCTGCTGCGGCCCTACAATCCCGCACTCGATGTCGCACCCTTCGACGCTGCGCAGGTGGTCGACGCCGGCGACGTCGACTGCAACCCATTCGACATCACCGCCGCCCTCGGCGAGATCGAGGCCGGGATCGCGGCGCTCGCGCAGGGCGGCCGCCCCGTGATGGTGCTGGGCGGGGACCATACCATCGCCCTGGCCTCGCTGCGCGCCCTGCACCGGGAGCACGGCCCGCTGGCGCTCGTCCACTTCGACGCGCACCTCGACACGTGGGGGCCCTACTTCAACACGCCGGTCACGCACGGCACCCCCTTCCGCGTGGCCATCGAGGAGGGCCTGCTGCTGAAGGAGCACTCGGCGCACGTGGGCATCCGCGGGTCCCTCTACAGCGCCGACGACCTGAGTGACGACGAGGAGCTGGGCTTCACCATCGTCCACGCGCGCGAGTTCCACACGACGCCGTTCCTCGACATCATCGAGCGGATCCGCGCACGGGTCGGGGACGCGCCGCTCTACATCTCCATCGACATCGACGTGCTCGACCCGGCGCACGCCCCGGGCACGGGCACGCCCGAGGCCGGCGGCCTGACGAGCCGAGAGCTCCTCGAACTGCTGCGCGGCCTGCGCGACACGAACCTGGTCGGCGCCGACGTGGTCGAGGTCGCCCCGGCCTACGATCACGCGAGCATCACC
The DNA here is from genome assembly GCA_945952575.1 of uncultured Leucobacter sp. Taxonomy (GTDB): domain Bacteria; phylum Actinomycetota; class Actinomycetes; order Actinomycetales; family Microbacteriaceae; genus Leucobacter. The sequence goes on along the minus strand of CAMFIY010000036.1, from coordinate 28 downwards.
TCGGTGGCGGCCGCGCTCTGCGCCTATG
>CAMFIY010000035.1 GCA_945952575.1 uncultured Leucobacter sp. | reverse complement strand
GATGCCGCGGTAGCTCCCCGCCCCCTGCAGCCGTTCGAGACCGGCCTGCATCACGTCGGTGCCGTACATGAAGAACGACCAGGCGAGGGCGGCCAGGGCGGCCAGCCCGAGCGCTGCGACGGCGCCCGAGACGGGGTTCCACGACCCGCTCAGCGCGACCACGGTCGCGAGCACCGACTCGCCGAGAACGATCACGACCAGCAGCCCGAACCGTTCGGACAGATGCTCCATGTTCATGCGCGGCAGCATCCGATCGGGCCAGGTGCGGCTGTTCGTGAGGAGCAGCGCGACCTCCGCGACGATCGCCGCGGCCCAGAGCGCGAAACTCCACGGAGCCGGCACCCAGATGGACGCGAACCAGAGCAGGCCCGTGGCGCCGTTGTAGGCGAGGATCCGGATGCGCGACGCGGTGCCGTTGCTCCACGAGAGCGAGACCCAGAGCCCCAGCAGGATGAAGCGCAGCGCGGCGTTGCCTGCGGCGAACAGCCAGGCGCGCTCGCCGATCGCTTCGGGTGCGGCGACCGCGATGGCTCCGACGGCTGCCATGGCGGCGAGCATGACGCCGGCCAGCTGCCGGCGCGTGAGCCACGACATGACGTTGATCGTGAACGTGAGATTGACCCAGGACCACCAGACCGAGGCGAAGAGCGCGGTGAAGAGCACCAGCGCCGCGAGCGTCGGCTCCTCGTGCAGGCCGCCGGCCAGCTGGGCGACGAGGGCGACGAAGATCAGGTCGAAGAACAGCTCCATCCAGTGCGCGCGGGCGGGATCGCGATCGTTGCGCGAGTCTGTGCGGACAGGTTCGCCGGTCATACCGCCTCCACGGCGCGTGCGGGGGTCACTCGCCGACCTGGCCGTCGATGGCTTCGCGCAGGAGATCGGCGTGGCCGTTGTGGCGCGCGTACTCCTCGATCATGTGGGTGAGCAGCCAGCGCAGGCTGGGCGCCCCGCCGTCCGGCCAGGTTCTGCGCGTCCGAGCTTCCAGGCCGCCCGATCGGAATGCGCGCTCGGCAGCGATGCGTGCGCGGTCGACCGAGCCCTGCCAGAGGCAGCGGATCTCGCTCGGGTCGTCAGCGAACGCCGACTCCCATTCCCAGTCGGGTTCGGCAGCCCAGTCGATCGATGCCCAGGGTTCGCGCCTCGGCTCGCCTTCCAGCCAGCGGCCGAACCAGTCGTCCTCCACATAGGCCAGGTGCTTGATCAGCCCGGCAAGGGTCATGCTGCTCGGCGGCAGAGGCTGGATGAGCTGTACGCGGGTGAGTCCGCTGCACTTCCACGCGAACGTCGCCCGCTGATAGTCGAGGAAGCCGGTGAGGGTCTCCCACTCGTCGCCGGCCAGAGGCGGCTCCGGTCGGCCGTGCTCGTCGATGTCCGGCGTCATAGTCACGCATTCTAGGCCGTCGGCGGCGGTGGGCCCGGCCGGGATCGAACCGACGACATCCACGGTGTAAACGTGGCGCTCTACCAGCTGAGCTACAGGCCCGCGATCTGCGGGAAATCGACCTCCCCAAGTGTAGAGGATCAGGAGACCCCTAATATGTTCCGCATGACCGATCCGAGCGAGCCCGCCTACTTCGTCCCGGCCGGGCCGGGCGCTTACCTGCCGACGGAGCACTCGGGCGGCGCCTGGAGGGACGACGAGCTGCATCTCGCCCCGGTCGCGGGACTCGTGGTGCATCATCTCGAGCGCTGGCGGCAGGATCACGCCGATCCGTCGCTGCGGTTCGGCCGCTTCTCGCTCGAGGTGCTCGGCCAGATCCAGCGCGAGGCGATCCGCCTCGAGACGGTGATCCTCCGGCCGGGCCGCACGATCGAGCTCGTCGAGACGACCGCGGTGATCGCGGACCGCCCGATCATCCGGGCACGCGCCTGGCTGCTGCAGCGCGGGGATACCGGGGCGGTCGCGGGCAGCGCGTTCGATCCGCTGCCCGCACCTCAGGATCTCCCGCCCCTCGATTCGCTCGCTGCCGAGTGGGGCGGAGGCTTCATCAGCAGCCTGAGAGGCATGCAGCGCGGCGAGGTGAGCCCTGGCAGGGCCCGGGTCTGGCTGAGCAGCGAGCTCCCGCTGGTGGCGGGGGAGCCGAGCACCCCGCTCGCGAACTTCGTCCGCCTGCTCGACTCCGCGAACGGGATCGCCCCGCGCCGCCCGCCGACCGAGTGGATGTTCCCCAATGTCGACTGGACGCTGCATCTCTTCCGCGAGCCCGAGGGCGAGTGGGTCGGCTTCGACACGCGCGTCTCGTTCGGACCGGACGGGCTCGGCCTGACGAGCACGGTGCTGCACGACTCGCGCGGACCCGTCGGGACGCTGAACCAGTCCCTGACCGTGCGCCGGCTGTAGCACGCGGACCGGCGGGCCTCCGTGCGTCGCATCCGTGTGGCGCGCCTCCGTCGAACGACCGATTCGGCGCGCGTTCGCCGCCGGTAGGGTGAAGCCTACGGCAACGCGGCTGGAGGCGGGCATGAGCGGAAGCAGGGCGGTATCCCGACGGGGTGCGGCGATCGTCACGGGAGGATCCCACGGCATCGGCCGGGCCATCGGCGGGCAGCTGCGAGCCGACGGCTACCGGGTCGTGCTGGCCGACATCGTCCCGCCGGAGAGCCTCGCGGAGGGGATGGAGTTCCGTCAGCTCGATGTCGGCGATCCGGCGGCCTGGGAGCGCCTCCTCGGCGAGGCGGACCTGTCGGACGAGGTGGACGTGCTCGTCAACAATGCGGGCATCGGCATCGAGGCGGGCCTGCTCGACACGACGCTCGAGCAGTGGGAGCGGATCATCCGGGTGAACCAGACCGGTGCGCTGAACGGGATGCGGTCCGTGATCCCGCATCTGATCCGGCGCGGGGCGGGATCCGTCGTGAACATCTCCTCCATCTACGGGGCGGTGGGCACGGTGTTCGATCCGGCCTATCACGCATCGAAGGCCGCCCTGCGGCAGATGAGCAAGCACGCCGCCGTCGCCTACGGGCGCTACGGGGTGCGCGTGAACGCGGTGCTCCCCGGGCTGATCGACACCCGGCTGACGCGCGGCCACACCGGCGATCAGAACGCCGGAGTGATCGCGCAGACGCCGATGCGGCGATCCGGGGAGCCGAGGGAGGTGGCCGCCGCCGTGAGCTTCCTCTGCTCGGAGCAGGCTTCGTTCATCACCGGCATCGACCTGCCGGTAGACGGCGGATTCCTGGCGCAATGAGCCGGGCGGTGCAGGAAGGTGGGGCGATGCGGATGGCGGGCAAGGTGGCGGTGGTCACCGGCGGCGGCAGCGGGATCGGCCTCGCCACGGCGGAACTGCTGGCGGAGGAGGGCGCGACGGTCTACGTCGTGGATCTCGCCCAGCATGCCGAGCCTCGCCTCCCGGTCGCATTCCTGCAGCACGACGTGCGGGACGAGGCCGGCTGGGGGCGCGTGCTCGGGAGGATCCTCGCCGAGGAGTCGGGCATCGACGCGGTGGTCAACGCGGCCGGCGTCATCAGGTATGCGCCGATCGTCACGGTAGACGACCGGGAGTGGGACTTCGTGGTGGGAGTCAATCAGACCGGCACCTGGCTGTCGATCAGAGCGCTCGCGCCGCACCTGCGCGACGGAGGGTCCATCGTCAACGTGTCCTCGGGCTGGGGGTTGACGGCCGGCGAGGTCGCCGCCGCCTACCACGCCTCCAAGGGTGCGATCCACGGCATCACCAAGCATGCGGCGCAGTCGCTCGCACCCCGCGGGATCCGCGTGAACACGGTCGTCCCCGGCTGGATCGAGACACCCCTCACCGACGCGCAGGATCCCGAGATCAACGCGGCCGTGGTGCGCTCGATCCCGCTCGGGCACGGCGGGAAGCCGCGGGATGTGGCATTCGCCTGCCTGTTCCTGGTCTCGGACGAATCGCGATTCGTGACGGGGTCGGACCTGCTGGTCGAGGGCGGATCCCTCTCCGGATGAGGGCGGCCGAGCGCCCCGGCTACCCGAGCAGCTCGCGGTAGTCGAGCTCGTGCCAGTCGTTCTCGCAGGGCGGACCGACCGTGTAGGCGAGGCTGCGCCGGGACGGGTGCATGACGACCGAGGCGATGGTGATCCAGCGCTCGCTCGGCCCGCTGCCCGGGTCGGGGTGGCAGCAGATCGAGTTCGGCCACTCGGCGTGATCCGAGAGCGCGATGCGCATCGCGTCCGTACTCAGCGGCGCCTCGGCCTTCCCGATGAGACGCGTCATCCGCCCGAGCCGCACGAAGCTGTCGGCCATCGACATCGGCGCGAGGTCGTGCCCGCCCGGGACCGGATCGATGAAATGGTTGGCGTGGACCACGGAGCCGTTCGTGCTGATCTGCGGGCGTGCGTTCCGCGGACCGCCGGGCGAGGTCTCCACGTTCAGCACCGCGCCGTCGGCGTTCGCCAGGATGTAGTTGCCCGAGGCCGCCCGCGGCACGCTCGAGATGCGCTCGAGCGCCCCGGCGATGTGCGGGCTGTCGGCGAGCGAGCGGATCACGAAGTGGAACGGGAGCCCCTTTCCGGATCCGTCGAGCGAACTGGCGAGCGTGTTGATCCCGATCCCGAGACCGCTCTGCGTGAGGATCATCTTGGCCAGCAGCCCCGCCTCGACCAGGCTGACGTAGTTCGGACCGTCTTGGCGCTCGACCTCGAGCAGGATCGTCGCGTCCGAGAGGAAGTCGAGCCAATCCCAGTTCTGCCCGACGACCGCCTGTCCCGCGGTCGTGCGATCCGGCTCGAGCGCGAAGGAGGTGCACTCGCCGCGGAAGCCGCCGATCCGCTCCGCCTTCGCGACGGTCGCTGCGTGCAGGATCTCACTGCGGCAGTTGATCGTCAGGATCTCGTCGAAGGTGAGCCCGCTGCCCTCGGCGATGCCGCGGATCTCCTCGATCAACTCGGGCGCGTGCTGCTCGATGGCGGGCAGGAAGCCGCGCGCCTGCGCGATCGCCTGCTCCCAGCCGGTGCCCTTCGCGGCGAAGGCGCGCTCGTAGCCGCTGCGGGTCAGTCGGATCTGCTCGCGCGCAGCCTCGCCGTACTGCCGGGACCGCTCGAAGGCATCGCCGCGGATCCGGATTCGCGGGAACCCCGCGCTCATGAGCCGGTCCTCAACTCGAAGGGGCCGTTGGCGCGGGTGTGGGCGGCGATCTCGCGCGTCGGTGCGATCCATGCGCCCGTCTCCTTGAGATGCTCGACCACGCCCTCGAGCATGGCGAGCCGGGAGGGGCGTCCGGAGACCATCGGATGGGTCGTGATCATCACGTGGCCGCCGTACTTCGCGATGCCGTCGATCTCCGGCACCCACACCTCGAGCACTTCGCGCGTCGAGCGGATCGTCTTCTCCCAGCTGTCGTTCGAGAACCAGAAGTGCGGTGCATCGTCGAGGATCCAGGAGACGGGGACCTCGATCAGGTCGTGCCCCGCGTGGGCGTAGGGAAGGATGTGGTCGAGCAGGTTCGAGCTGTAGTCGAACCCGGCTTCGACCAGCAGATCGAGCGTGGCGGTGCTGAATTCCCAGGACGGTGAGCGGTAGCCGACGACGTCGGCCCCGAGCGCGCGCAGGGCCTCGAGGCCGGCGGCGAGCTCCTCCCGCTCCTCGGCGGCGCTCAGCGAGGTCGGCGAGGTGTGCGAGTGCCCGTGGTGGGCGACCTCGTGCCCGGCCTCGACGATGGACCGGACGGAGGCCGGGTGGCGCAGCGCGTCCTTGCCGCAGACGTAGAAGGTGGCCCGCACCCCCTGGCGCTCCAGCATGTCGAGGATCAGGGGCACCGCGACCCGGGGGCCGTACGCGCCCTGAGAGAGGACCCCGGGGGCCGAGGCGTTCGCCGGGTTCTCGCCGATCCACACCTCCTCGGCGTCGAAATCGAAGCTCACCGTGGCGGCGTAGGGGTGGTCGTCCGGCCAGATCGACATCGCGCTCTCGCTTCTCTCGCTCTTCGTATGGGGCTGCATGCTCGTGCCTTCCGATTCGGGTGCCGGATCAGCCGGCCAGCCGGCCCTCGCGCGCATCCCAGTCGCTCAGTTCGGTCGAGCGCGCGGCAGGATCCCCGTAGCCGCCGCCGCCTGCGGTCTCGACCCGCACGACCGTGCCCGGCTCGAGGATGCGCGAGGTCTTGCGCGGCGTATCGATCACCGTCCCGTCCGGCGCCAGCACGGTGATGGTGGTCGCCAGCGCCTCGCCACCCGAGGCGGCGCCGCGCGGGGCGAACCGGGAGTCGGTCTGCTCGGCGTAGAAGGTGGCGTGCTGCGGGTGCCGCAGGATCTCGTACTCCCGGATCAGGCCGAGACCCCCGTTGAACGCACCGAGCCCCTGCGAACCCGGCCGGAACTCGGTCCTGCGGATCCGGATGTTGTAGTTGGTCTCCACCACCTCGGTCGGCATGACACCGACATTGGACATATAGGTGTCGACCCCGTCGAGGCCGTCGCCGTGCGCGGTCGCGCCGGTGCCGCCGCCGACCACATCGGCCATCACCGCGGGCGCGCCCGTCGCAGGGTTGGTCGAGCCCACGTTGAAGCTGAAGAAGCTCACCGTGCTCGATGCGACGGCGCGGTCGGGCCAGATCTCGTACATCGCCCGGATCAGCGTGTCCGCGAGCCGCTGGCAGGAATTGTGCCGGATCGAGACAGCTGCCGGGGGAGTCGGATTGACGACCGTTCCCCGCGGGGCGGTGATGTCGAGCGCTCGCAGGAGCCCGTCGTTGGAGCCGAGGCCGGGTGCCACGACGCAGCGCACCGCGTAGACCAGGCCGGCTCTGGCGCTGGCCCAGGGGATGTTCATCGCACCGGCGGTCTGGCGGTCCGAACCCGAGAGGTCGATGTGCAGGCGGCCCCCGCGCTTCTCGATCCTGGCGTGGATCCGGGTCGGTGGTCCGTCGCGGCCGTCGTCGTCGAGCGATCCCTCGGCCTCCCCGACGCCGTCGGGCAGCGCTTCGAGCAGCCGGGTCACCGCGGCCTCGACCACGTCGAGCATCCGTCGCATGACCGCGAGCACGGTGCCGGTGCCGTAGAGGCGCATCAGTTCGTGCACCCGCTCCTCGCCCAGGCGGCAGGAGGCGCGCTGCGCGCGGAGATCGCTGAGCGTGCTGAGCGGGTCGCGGAAGTTCTCGGTGAGCAGGTCGACCAGTTCCTCGTTCTCCTCGCCCGCGATCGAGAGCCGCAGGGGCGGGATCACGACGCCCTCCCCGTAGAGCTCGGCCAGGTCCGGCGCCTCGCTGCCGGGGTTCACGCCGCCCACGTCGATGTGGTGCGCAGCGGTGCCGGCCCAGGCGACGAGCTCGCCCTCGGAGAAGATCGGGATCACGATGTTCACATCGGGCAGATGCATGGCCCCGCGGTAGGGATGGTTGCAGATGTACGCGTCGTGCTCGCGTATACGCCCTCGCCAGCGCTCGAGCACGGCCTTGACGACGAGCGACATGGCACCCAGCTGCGCGGGGATGTAATCGGCCTGGGCGACCAGATCGCCCTCCGCGGTGAAGACGGCGCAGGAGAAGTCGTCCATGTCGCGGATGATGGGACTGTAGCTCGAGCGTTTGAGCACACTCCCCATCTCCTCGGCCGCGGACTGCAGGGCCGCGGAGGCCACCTCGAAGGTGACGGCGTCGATCTGGGCTTCGCTGTTCATGGCTTCCTTACCTCCCGGTGCCTGCCGAGCCGGTCGCGCGCGCGGCCGATTCGGTGACGATGATGTCCAAGGTGCTGACGACCTGCGCGCGCTGGCCGGGCAGGATCACCGAGGTGGCGTCCATCTGCTGGATGATCGCGGGGCCGGCGAACACGGTGCCCGCCGCCAGCTCGGATCGTGCGATGACGGGGACCCGGGTCGCGCCGAAGCCCGGCAGCAGCACCTCGCGGTTCGCGACCACCGCGGTATCCGGCAGCGGGCGCTCGGGTGCGGGGGAGACGTGCTCGCGGGTGCGTGACACGTCGCCGGTCGCGGCGAGTCGCACGGTGACGATCTCGATCGGCTCCTCCTGATTGCTGTGGCCGTAGCGTTCGAGATGGGCGGCGTGGAAGAGCTCGGGCAGTGCTGCGAGCGCGGTGGCGTCCCAGCCGTCGAGCGCGATCCCGAGTTCGAAGCCCTGGCCCTGATAGCGGCAGTCGATCTGGGCGAGCATGCTGACGGACTCGGCCGGGATGCCGTCGCCGGCGAACTGCTCGAGCGACTCGGCCGCGGCGGTCGCGTACCAGTCCGCGATCTCCGGGTAGGCCGCGTCTCCGGCGACTCGGAGCACGGTCTGAGCGTGGTCGATCCTGAGGCCGGCGACCAGGAGCCCGTCTGCGGCGAAGAGGCCGGGGCGCAGCGGGATGATCACGTTCTTCAGGGTCATGTGGTGCAGCATCAGGCCGGCGTGCAGCGGGCCGGCGCCGCCGAAGGGCACCAGTGAGAACTCGCGGGGGTCGAGGCCGCGTTCCACGCTCACCTTGCGCACGGCCCGGATCATGTGGGCGAGCCCGATCGCCAGGATCGCCTCGGCGCCCTCCTCCGCCGTCATGCCGAGGGGTTCGGCGATCCGCTCCACCGCGGCGACCGCGAGGTCGCGATCGATGCGCAGCCCGCCGGCGAGCTCGCCGGCGCCGAGCGTGCCGAGCACGGCGTGGGCGTCGGTGATCGTCGGCTCGACGCCGCCGCGGCCGTAGCAGGCCGGCCCCGGCACGGCCTTCGCCGACGCCGGTCCGACCTTGAGGCTCCCGGCCTGGTCGATCCAGGCGATGCTGCCGCCGCCGGCGCCGATGGTGTGGATGTCCACCGTCGGCGCGAGGAGGGTGTGGTCCTGCACCTCCTGGATCGTGGTGAACGGGATGGTCGATTCGCGCAGCAGGCAGACGTCCGTCGACGTCCCGCCCATGTCGAGACTGATCAGATTCGGCTCGTCGAGCGCCTCTGCGAGTGCGGCGAGCCCGGCGACGCCGCCCGCCGGGCCCGAGAGGACGAGCTTGTGCGCCTCCCTGCCCGCGCGCACGGCGGGCACGCTGCCGCCGTTCGATTGCATCACGAGCAGGGGGGCCTCGACGCCGCGAGCGCTGAGCGCCTCGCTCGCGCGGTTCAGGTAGTCCTCGACGAGCGGGCGGAGCGCGGCGTTGATGGCCGTCGTGGCTGTCCGCGGGTACTCGCGGAACTCTCGGGCGATCTCCGACGAGAGGGTGATCGGCCGGTCGGGGAAGGCGGCGCGGAGCGCGGACCCGACACGGCGCTCGTGCTCGTCGTTGAGATAGCTGAACAGGAAGGAGACCGCGATCGCCTCGGGGTCGTCCGCTCGCAGGCGCTCCACGAGTTCCGAGATCTCGGCGTCGTCGAGGGCGGTGACCACCCGCCCGGCCGAGTCGATTCGCTCCGTCATCTCATAGCGGAGCTCCCGCGGGACGAGTTCGCTCGGCCGCCGGGGCGTGAGGCTGTAGACCTCCGGACGATTGGACTGGCGATAGCCGAGCACGTCGCGGAAGCCGCGGGTCGTGACGAGCGCCGCCCGGCCCAGGTTCCCCGTGAGCGTGGCGTTGGTGGCCACCGTGGTGCCGTGGCACACCAGCGAGACGTCGGCGAGCTCCACTCCGAGATCCTCCAGCGCGGCGACGGCGTTGCTGAGACCCTGCGACGGGTCCAGGGGCGTCGACGCGACCTTGGCCTCGAGGATGTCACCGCCCGCGCTGCGCGCGATGGCATCGGTGAAGGTGCCACCGGCATCGATGCTGATGGTCCAAAGGGGGGTGGTCATCGTCGACTCCGTAACCTCGGGGCGCCGAATGACGGATCGTCGCGGCGCCGGTGCGTCCTGGTACGCCCATTCTGTGCGAGCCTCGTCGTGGCGACATGCGTTATTCGACGTATGCGATCGAGGGATTCTGCTCGGCATCGTAGGTCATTTGACAGATGCCGACGCTCGGAGCGCGGTGCAGAGTGGCGTCACCGGGCAGGCGCGTCGCGCGAATCGCGGATCCGCGGGAGCTCGGCCGACACATGGAGAGGTGCAGCCAGATGAATGACCCAGGGGTCGCAATCGTCACCGGAGCCGGTTCGGGAATCGGTCTCGCCACCGCGCGCCGCCTGGCGGACGACGGGTACCGGCTCGGGGTGTGCGATCTCGATGCCGGGGTCGTCGAGGCCTTCGCCGACGAGATCGCGGACGGGCGCGCGGTGGCGGTCGTCGGAGACATCGGAGACGCGGCCGTCAGGGACCGGCTGATCGCCGAGGTGCGGTCGCGTTTCGGGCGGCTCGACGCACTCGTGAACAACGCGGCGACCGGGGGCGAATCGGCGGAGGTGGCCGACCTGAGTCTCGACGGGCTGCGGCGCACCCTCGAGGTCAATCTGGTCGCCGTCGTCGCACTGACCCAGTCGGCCATTCCGCTCCTCGCCGAGTCCGGGCGCGGCAGCGTCGTGAACCTCGGCTCCGTCTTCGCGAGCGACCCGGTCGGCGGCGGCGGCGCCTACTGCGTCACCAAGGGCGCCATCGACGTGCTGACCCGGGTGCTCGCACTCGAGCTGGGGCCGCGCGGCATCACCTGCAACACGGTCGCGCCGGGCTACATCATGACTCGGATGCACGCCGAGGAGGTCGAGTTCCAGGCGAGGCAGCGCGGGATCGAGACCGAGGAGCGGTTCGCGGAGCTGCGCGCCGAGGTGCCGGTCGGCCGTCACGGCACGCCCGAGGACGTCGCCGACGCCATCTCCTGGCTGATCGGCCCGGACAGCCGATACGTCAGCGGGCACCGACTGGCGGTGAACGGAGGGATCAGCTTCTCATGACCTGCACGGCGGAGCCCGGTCTCGTCATCGCCGGACGAGTGGACGACACGGCGCTGGCGCTGATCCGCCTGGCCACCGAACGCGGATGGCGGGTCGCCGTGATCGGCGCGGAGCCGGTCGTGATCCCCGAGGATCTCCGCGTGCAATCGCATGTCGCCGATGTGGCCGATTCGGTAGCGGTCGAAGCGGTCTTCTCGACCATCACCTCGCAGTGGGGCGCACCCCCGATCGCCATCGTCCACCTGGCGCAGCTGGAGCGGGTGCGCGCGACCGTGATCGAGTCCGCGGAGGGCTGGGAGGCGCTGCAGCACGCGCAGCTGGGCGCCGCGTTCGTGTTCTCCCAGGTCGGGGCGAAGGAGATGCTGCGGCTGCGCGGCGGCATGCCCGTCGATGACGGGTCCGTCGTCTTCGTGGGTGAGGTCTCGGCGGCGCGGGGGATCCCGGGCCATCCGCAGACGATCGCGGGCGCCGCCCTCGCCGGCCTGACCGGCCTGACCCGTCAGCTCGCCGTCGAGTGGGGCCGGCTCGGCATCCGCGTGAACATGGTGCAGGCCGGGGCCGTCGCCACGACGGGCGAGCACTTCACCGAGGTGATGCGCCGGGTCCCGCTCGGGCGCGCCGGCGCCCCGGAGGAGATCGCCGAGGCTTGCTACTATCTGATCAGCCGAGCCTCCTCCTATGTGACGGGAGCCGTCCTTCCGGTCGACGGCGGATTCCTGGCCACGTAGCTTTCGATGACTTCAGGCTGGCCGGCGGGGGTAGGGACGCGATGAACCACTGGGTGATCGAGCGATCGATCGACGCGGACAGCATCGAATCGGCGCTGCCCAAACAGGTCCCGGCGGAGATCTGGGGCTATGCGAAGGCGTTCCTGCTCATCGGACGCCTCGGCGTGCGCTTCCTGTGGCGCAGCGATGCCGGTTGGCTGGACGTGCAGCTCTCCTCGGAGAGCTCAGAACGGGTCTTCGTGCGCGTCGCGCAGACCGAGATGCCGCGAGGAGTCACCGCGCGCGAACTCGACGTCCTCACCCTGGTCGCGCTCGGGCTGACCAACGCCGGGGTCTCCGCGAGGCTGGGAACCTCCGCGCGGACGGTCTCGAGCCAGCTGGAGCGTCTGCTGGAGAAGCTCGATCAGAGCTCGCGCGGCGGGCTCGCCGCGATCGCCGTGGACCTCGGGCTGCTGCGACTGCCGCTCCCCGGCGGGCCGCCCGACGAGGGCGGGATCGGCGTCGCCGAGCTGGAGCTCGCCTACCACCGCCGGCTGGATCGCGCGTCCCCGCGCATCCGGGCCGATGTCTCGACTCGGGTACCGATCCGGCTCGGGGTGATCGTGCCCGAGGGGCTCGGCTCCGACACCGACCAGGTGCGCAACGGGGCGCTGCTCGCGATCGATGAGATCAACCAGCAGGGCGGCATCGGCGGGCGGGCCGTCGAGGTCTTCCAGGAGCGCGTGCACACCTTCGACTGGGCCAGCGTCGAGGCGGGGCTGCTCCGCCTCTTCGAGGCCGACGTCGACGCCATCATCACCAGCTACGTCAGCTCGGAGCATCACGAGTTCATGGAGCTGATCGCCGAGTACGGGAAGCCGTTCCTGCACACCGCGACCTTCGAGGCCGACGTGCTGCGGGCGGAGTCCGATCCGTGGCGCTACGGGATGGTGTTCCAGACCTGCGCCTCCGAGACCCACTACGGGCCCGGCATGCTGCGCCTGCTCGGGAAGCTCGAGGCCGAGGGGCTCTGGCGGCCCACGACGCGTCGGATCGTGTCGCTCGAGGTGGCCTCGGAGAGCATGCATCTCACCACGCCGGCGTTCCAGGAGACGGCGGCGGAGGTCGGCTGGGAGATCGCCGCGACGATCGAGACCCCCATCAGCGGCACCGACTGGGCGGCGGTGATCGAGGAGGCGCGGAGCTACGATCCCGATGTCCTGCTCATCGCCAATTTCATCGATCATGAGCTCATCGACTTTCAGCGGACCTTCCTCGGCGCCGCCATGCCCGCGCTCGTCTACTGCATCTACACGCCGTCGATCCCGTCGTTCCTGAATACGCTCGGCGATCAAGCCGACGGTGTGATCTGGTCGACCACGACGGGCACCTACGACGACGATCTCGGCCGCCGCTTCCGCAGCCAGTACCGGATGAAGTACGGCGAGGATCCGGGATGGTCCCAGGCCGGCGCCGTGTACGACCAGGTGCGGATGCTGGCCGCCGCCTGGTCCTCGGTCGACTCCCGCTCGGTCTCCGACGTGGTGCGGTACCTCCGGCGCTGGCCGTATCGCGGGGTGAACGGCGTCTACTACTTCGGGGAGACCGGCCAGGCGCCGAAGCTCTATCCCGACATGACCAACGACGCGGCGCTCGGACAGGCCCATCTCGTGTATCAGATCGGCCGCTCGGGCCACGTCCTGCTCGATCCGCCGCCCTTCGGCACGATCACCGATTTCACGCTGCCGAAATGGCTCCCGCCCCGGGCCTGAGAGATACGTCAAATGACGCATGTTCGGCGTCTTCGCGGCCTCTAGCGTAATAGCGTTACAGCACCTCTCGGTGGCATTCACGTAACGGAACACGTCACGAAGGAGTGGACATGAGTGAGAACAAGGCGGCCTCGAGCGGTGCGAAGAAGACCGGCATCTCCCGCCGGGATCTCGTCCGCAATGCGGGCATCGCGGGCGCAGCTGGCCTGATCGTCGGCGGTGCCGGCGGCTACTTCCTGGCGCCTCGTGGCGGTTCCTCGGGCAGCGGCGGCGGATCGGCCGCCGGCGGCAAGGTGAAGGTCGGGATCGTGGCCCCGGTGACCGGCCCCTACTCCGGCGACGGCCAGGAGATGGTCCGCGGTGCGAAGCTCGCCGTCGAGGACATCAACAAGTTCGGCGGCGTCCTCGGGCGCGAGGTCGAGCTCGTGATCGCCGACATCGCGGATCAGGCCCCGGAGAACTTCATCCAGGCGGCGGAGCGCCTCGTCTCCCGCGACAAGGTGTCCGCCGTGACCAGCGGCTACACCACCGCGACCTCGGTCGAGTTCGACACCTATGCGCAGGCCGGGGTGCCGCTGTTCCACACGAACACGCTGCAGGCCAACACCGACTACGTGGTGAAGAACGGCATCACCAACATCTTCCAGTGCTGCCCGACCGAGGTCTGGTACGCGAGCGGTTTCGTGAAGCTCATGCAGGAGTGGATCGACTCCGGCGCCTGGAAGCCCTCGTCGAAGACGGTCGCGATCATCTCCAGCAACGACTCCTACTCCCTGTCGATC
>CAMFIY010000034.1 GCA_945952575.1 uncultured Leucobacter sp. | reverse complement strand
CTACCGGGAGTCGAAGGTCCGAGTCTCGGAACGGCACCGGCGCCAGGTTGTCGTCGAGATCACGTTCGCTTCCCCCCATGACCTCATCCGGTGGGAGGACAGTAAGGAGCGGCAGGCGCACCTGCAACAGGCCGTGCCGCTCACGATCGGGCAGGCCCGTCCACTGACTCCGGACGCCCTCACCGGTGCAATCCCGACGGCCGGTCCCGCGCGCCCGCGGTGGTGGACGGCGATTTTAGTGTGGATCGCGCTGGTACCGCCTGCCATGTTCAACGCCTACTTCATCGCTCCGCTCCTGACCGGCCTGCCGCCGTACCTCCAGATCCTATGTACGACGCCACTGACCGTCGCGTGCGTCATCTGGGTGATGTTGCCTCTATTGCACGCGCTCGAGGAGAGCATCCGCCACTGGCTCGCGTGGCGGCGCGGGCGCTGAGCGTCTGCCCCATTAGGCGCTGTCGCGGCGGGCAAAGCCCTCTCCGCTCCCTCTTGTCAATCTTGCCTACCTTGGTGAGGGGCATGTCGTCGACGGCGATCAGCCGCTCGGGGTGCTTATGCTTAGCCACCCCGGCGGACTCCATGGCGGCGCGGATCCGTTCGAGCCCGAGCGGGCCGCCCTCCTTGAGACTCACGTAGACGCATACCCGCTCGCTGAACACGGGGTCGAGCATCGCGACGGCGGCCGCTAGATCGAAGCTGTCATAGCGGTAGACGAGGTCCTCCACCTCTTCGCACGAAATCTTCTCGCTGCCTCGGTTGATCATGTCGAGATGTAGCCATCCTCGGTGAAGGACCGCGCGTTCGTCTCAGGTGCGCGGTAGCATCCGCGCGGGGTGTAGCGGATCGGTTTCCTGCTCGAGCATAGATCGACGGCTCATCAGATGCCTCCAGAGTTCTTTTCGTCGGTTATGTCGGTGTGGTGATCAGCGGCGGCGCTGGCGCTTGCCGCCCCAGAACGCGCGGACTGCCATGGTGATCGCTTCGTCTTTGGTGAGGCGATCACCACGGGCCGCGGCTTCGTCGCGTGCCTGGTTGATGTACTCGAAGACGTCCGGAGGTAGTCGGAAGGTCGCGGGGTGTTTTTCGATGCGCTGGACATTGTACGGGCCGCGCTTCTTGCCGGTGCGGGGCGACGTGTCACACCCCAATCAGGGCGGCTTCGACGTCGTCATCGGCAACCCACCCTACGTCAACCGGCGCGAGCTCAGCTACCGCATCACCGGCTTCGAGACAGACAACGTCGACGACATCTACGCCTCCTGCTGCGAGCGCTCGGCGCAGATCACGCGCCCGGATGGCCGGCTCAGCCTGATCGTTCCCATCCGCAGCCAGTTCGCCGATCGCGACGAGTCACTGCGGAAGTTCTACGAGCGGCGGTTCGATGCGATCTGGGTGAGCACCTTCCAGGAACGCCCGGCTGCCCTGTTCCAGGTGAAGGTGCGCAGCACGATCATCACCGCCGCCGGGTATGGCAGCGTCTCCGAGCTGCACACGACGCTCACCCACAGCTGGATCGAGGCGTTCCGTCCGCATCTGATGGCGACACTGCGGTATTCGCTTCGGCCCGCCGGCTCGCGGACCCCGAACTGGATGCGCGCCAGCAGCGACGCGATGTTCGAGCTGATCGACACGCTGCTTGCGAAGGGCACGATCTCCTCGACGCCGCTTGTCCGTGTGAGCGACTACTCCGTCGGTTTCAAGAAGACCGCCACGTACTTCCTGAGCACGTACACGGTGCCGCCGGTCACCTACGACAAGACCACGCACGCCACGGTGCCCCTCAACGAGGGGAAGCTGTTCGTTCAGAACCGGAAGGACCAGCTCGCGGCCAGCGCGATCGCGGCGTCGCGGCTGGCGTTCCTGTGGTGGACGTTCACGGGCGACTGCTTCAACGTCACCAAGGGCACGATGTCGCAGATCCCATTCTCCCCGCACGCTTACGGGCAGGACACGTTCGATGCTCTGGTGGAGCTCGGCGAGAGGATCGAGGAGGCGCTGCCGGCCGTGCGCTCCTGGGATCTCAACTCCGGGAAGTACGTGGGCGGGTACGCGATCCCCGAACTGCGTCATCTCACCGGTCAGGCCGACGAGATCATGCTGGAGGCGATCGGCCGCATCGATCTGCTGCCGGAGATCCAGTACGCCCACGCCCGGATGTACAAGAGCACCGGGATTTCCGCGACGACACTGCGAAAGTTGCCGTTCGAGGTCGAGGTGTGACGCGCGACATCCGCACGGGTCCTTTGCCCTCGAGCGACTGCGATCGTTCGTCCGGGTCAGGATCCTCTGAGTGATGGATATGACAGGTAGGCGCTACCGGATGAGTTGACCCATCTCCCAGTCGCCGAGAGGGATCGTCCGACAAGTTCTGTCAGCGGTCCAAGCGGGACGGTGGCGGTCAGGTTGATCATCGCCGCACAGCATAGAACGCGTTCTCGAACTCGATGGGCGGGACGACACACCGACAGCGGTGGGGTGCCTACCCTTCTCAGGCGGAGTCACGGAGCGAGGTGACAAGCTCCGCGGGGAGGGCAAAGACCTTCTCGAGCAACGGGAGAAGGTCCCGGACTGCCTCGAGGTGCTGCTCTTCGGTCAGATCGTCGATCGCCGGAGGCTCGTCGCCAGTCCAGCCGATCGCTTCCGCCACGATCGTCAGGGACCAGGAGTCCCACCTGAGCCGCCCCTCGGATCGCAGCTGCTCCCGGAACTGACCGAGCACGCCCACGGGCTGAAACGCATTGCGATCGCGCGCGAGCTCGTCGCGAACGTACAACATCGCCGTTTCGAAACCGAGCAGGAACGTGTGCACTCGCTCGAACGTGACGGGCTGCCCGATATACATTCCGGATCGCTTCACGAATGCCTCGGCGATCGAGTAGACCGGCAACTCGGCCGGCCCGTTAGTTTCACTCATCTCGACTTCCCTGCCAGCAGCTCAGGAGACGGTCATTACCCGCGGCGCCGTTTGCGGCCCCAGTAGGCGCGAAGCGCAACGGTGACGATCTCGTCCTTGGTGAGGCGGTCGCCGCGGCTGGCTGCATCCTGCTTGGCCCAGTCCATCAGTTCAAGCGCGTCGTCGGGGAGACGGATCGAGACGGGCTTCTTCTGGACGTAGACGACGTTGTAGGGCCCCCGCTTCTTCTTCGCCGGCGGTGGCGTCTCCGCCTCGGCCGACTCAGGAGGCGTCGCGCTCGCCGCTGCCGGCTTCTGGCTTGCGCGAGGTGCGCGTGCGGGTGCTTCGGACGTCGCTGCCTGGTCGACGTCGCTGGTGACTTCCTCAGCGGGGGGCGCGGCCTTGCGTGCGCGGGGCTTCGCTGCAGCTGTGGGCTTCTTCGGGGCGGCCATGGTCACTGACCACCTCCTCGGTTTCCACGGCGGCGAGCGCGGCGCTCCTCGATGCGCCGCTTCTCTTCCATGCTGATGAGCTCCGCCGGCGACAGCGAGCGGGGGCGGCGAGTGCGGCCGCGCTCGGCCTGCCTCTGGTACTCGGTCGTCTTGGCCGTGCTGACGACGTTGAGGGTGACGCCGGTGATGGTGTCGCGGCTGGTGTCGAGGTTCACGTATCGGTTCTTCGACTCTTCGCGGAACCAGCCGAGGGCGTCGCCGCCGTTCTCGTGGATGCGCTTGAGCATCGTCGAGGCGTTGTACGAGTTGACCTCCATCACGCGGCCGTTGGAGAAGGTCAGGTGGGCGGTGATCTGCTTCTGCTTGTCGTGGGACTGGCCCTTGGCGGCGTTGCGGACCTGCTTGATCAGTTCGGCGTTCGCCTGCTCGCGGCCCTTCGCGGTGCGGCCCTTGGGGATGCGCATCTCGATGTACCGGTCGCCCCCGGTGGCGTATGCCACGTCGACGCGCAGCCGACCACCCTGGCGACCCTCAACGTAGGTGCCGCTGAGGTCTTCGGGGATGACGGGCTTGGCGCCGGCCTTGCCTCGCACGGGGGCGATCGAGCCGTCCTTGCGCCGGCGCCGCGGCGGGACGTGGGTGAGGCGTCCGGTGTCAGCGAGCTCCTGGAGCGCCTGGCGGTAGAGGGCGCCGCTGGTTTCGCCGTTGAGGATCTTGCGGACCATTCGAGGCGAGCGGTGCAGCTCCTCGGCGATCTCGGCCGTGCTGATGCCCTTGCGCCGCAGATCGCGGATGAGGTCTTGGGCGGTGCGCTGCTGGTCAGCCATCAGCCCTTCTCCTCTGCCTGCTCGAGCGCCTTGGCGATGCCGGCCCGCTCGGCACGTGCTTTCAGCGCGTCACGCTGCCGCAGCGTCTCCGGCGTGATGAAGGATCCGTTGAGGTAGCCCTGCAGGCGCAGGCGCCCGGTCTTGCCGTCGTCGCCGCCGCCGATGAACCGGTCCGGCAGGGACCACGCCGGCAGCTTGGTCGTGTAGATCGCATCACCCTGGATGCCGATGAGCGTCGAGGGGTCGACCGTGAGAGCACCGGAGGTGTAGCCGCCGAGGGAGCTGGGGCCGTGGAGGACGCGAGCGCGTGCGCGACCCCAGACCTGGGCGGCGAGCTCCGGGTGGTAGAAGCTTCGGGTGCGGTCGTTCGGGCGCGACGGGATGCGATAGATCCAGAGGTTGCCCTGTCGCAGCATCTTGGCCCTGTACTCGGGCGGGACGTCATCGGGCGACGCGGCGACGCGGGTCTCGTCGCGGCCCGCGGCGGCGAATGCACCGATCGAGTGCAGCATGATGTTCCGCAGCGCGGCGAGCACAGCGCGGCGCAGGTCCGGGTGCATCTCGTCCTGCAGCTGGACTCGCTCGCGGGCGCGCGTCATGCGCTCGGTGAAGGTGTCTAGAGGCTTGGCCTTGCGGAACACCACGGCCTCGTGAGGGCGGATCTCCCACCCGTGCTTGAGGGCGACGTGGATCTCGCTGCCGTCGGCCCAGGTGTCGTGCACCGCTCCGGGCCGGTTCGGATAGAACCAGCCTTCGCGAACGTCCAGGTGCTTCACACCGAGCAGGCCAACGTGGTTCCAGCCCTGAGGGACGCGGAACCGCACGTGGAAGCGGGCGCGCGCGTAGGGGTCTTGCTCGAGCAGCTCGTACGCGGCGGCCTGGTTCAGCCGGATCGCGGGGCCGATACCGAGCTCGCGCCCGACGCCGGCGAACATGAACCGGCCGTCGACGTAGGCGAACTCGCTGATCTTCTTCGTCTTGGCCGGGTCGATCAGCGGGACGCAGTCCTCGTGCTTGGCGAACGACTCCCCCGCGACCAGGTGGTCGTAGTGGTGCAGGCCCGAGGTGAAGTGGATCTCCTGGGCGATGTCGTCTTCGACCGGCACGGGGTTGATGTTCTTCGGCAGCGACAGCGCCCACAGGTTCGTTCCGGTGGCGGCAGGGCTGTTGAACAGGCGCGCGTTCTCGTCGGCGTGGCGAATGATCGACGCGGTGACGTTCCAGGCCAGACGAGCCTGGGCAGGGGTCAGCGGCCCGTCGCCGAACCACTCCTCCGCGGTGCGGACTTCGATCTTGAAGCCGGTGACCGCGTGCTCGAACCGACCGGTGGGCGGGCCGTTGTTGACCCAGTGGGCTCCGGGCTTCCAGTTCGGGGTCTGGACGTACAGCCAGTGCCGCACGCCAGGCGCAGGCTCGGGGCGCTTCCCGGTCAGCATGATGCGGTTAGCGCCGTACGAGGCAGCCGTGTCGAGCAGGTCCGTCAGGTTGGGGTTCTTGCGGCGCTCGCCGATGACGGGGCGAACGGGCGTGCCGGCGTCGGTGACGCCTTGCCCGGTGGTCTGGTCGACCCAGATCGTGGGCACGTCCTTCGGCGTCCACGGCTTGGGTCGGTAGTTCAGCTCGTCCATCTCACCCCCTCATTCGTCAGGTTATATTAGTCAAGAGTGCTTGAAAATTGCAATCAGATTTCGCAGTCGACGGGCGCTCCATGAAGGTCTGGCGGGGTCGCTAGGACGCGAGGCGGCCGCCGTAAGAGCGCCCGCGTCCGTGGTAGGACTTCTGCGCCTTCCGCAGCCCTTCCTCGGTCATCCCCAGCAGGAGGGCGATCTCTCGCTGGGTCAGCTCGGCCGCGCGCGCCTCGTCGACGACTTTGCCGCGGCGTTCGCGCAGCTCGTCCGCTTGCGCGAGCTGCTGGCCGATGCGACGGAGCTCCTCACGGATGGCGTCCGCGTCCTTGTTAGCCATGCGCCCCAGCATCCCCAACCAAGTTGGGTCTGGTTGCCGCGGCGCGCCGTAACCGCGAAAGTGGTTATATTCATCCAGCTGAGAGGAGCGCTGATGACCGGACGGCACCTCACCACGGCGGACGTCGCCGAGAAGCTCGGCGTGTCCGTCGTCGCGGTCTACAAGATGCGCTCCATCAGCAACAAGCTGCGCAGAGCCGGCCAGGAGGGTCCTCTGCTCCCCGAGCCGGTTGCCATAGAAGGCAACTCCCCGCTCTACGACGAGGCCGCGATCGACGCATTCGCGCAGGAGCGCGCGCGCAGGGCGCCCTCGCAGCGCGGCCGCCGGCCGCGACTGATGCCGGGACTGGCGCGCGATGCGGCTTTCGCGGAGCGGTTGCGGGCGGCGATCGCGGACGGGGCGGGGGCGCCCGAGGTTCCCACGCAGGCGGCTCTGATCGACCTGCTCGGCTTGAACGTCGTCACGTTCGGTGAGCGGATGCGAGGGCGCACCCGCTGGACCGACGCCGAGCTCGAGGTGATCAGGCGCACCCTCGGTGTCGACACGACGGATGCGAACGAGGTCGTAGACCGCGCTCGCGCGGCCAAGCGTCAGGCGCGCGCGGCGAGATCCCACGCGGGTTCGTAGCGGCTTCACGACATGCTCCCGCTCTCGTCGCTGGCTTGCTGGGCAGCGCAGGTTGAGAGCGTGTCCACGAGCGCACCGCGGTCGGCTTCGTCGACCGCGAGGTGCCAGGTGTCGACGATCTCCGTGTAGCGGGCGACGTAGGTGCACACGTAGTCGGCGTTCGATGGCAGCCACAGGGCTGGCCCGTGGTCGTTCTTGGCCGCATTCGTGTTGCCATCGACGGCGACGATGTTGTCGAACGAGTTGGCGAACTGAATGCGCTGCTGCTCGGTCCACGCCCACGCGCCCCCGGCGTGCGCCGCCGAAAGGCTGACGATGTGGTCGATCTGGACGCCGGAGCTTCCCGGGGCTCCAGGGGCGGCGATCCGGTCGTGCTCGAACTCAATGCGTGTGCCCGTGTACGGATCGGGGTCGAGCACGCCGGAGAGCACCGTGCAACCGTCACGGACGACGTCCTGCAGCTGGACGGCGAGGAGATCGTCTCGCTGATCGCAGCCGTTTCCCTCGATGTCGATCCAGCGCTCGCCGAACGTGGCGCGGCGATACTCGGGAATCTCCTCGGTGGGATCGATCAGCGGCAGCTCCTGCGCGACTGCGGCGAGCGCGGTGTAGTCGTAGGTCGGGTCCGGGGCGGGTGCCTGCGGGCGCGTCCATGTGTCGATCCAGGAGGTGATGCCCAGCTGGTGGGCGCCGAAGCCGAGCGCGAGAGCTGCGACCGCGGCGAGGGCTGTGCTGGCGCGGCGGGTGCGTCGGTTCATCTGCGCTCCTTTGCCTGTGCGGTGTCGGCTTGGTCGAGCAGCAGTATGGTTCGGGCGATCTGGGTGCGTGCCTCGTCGATGACCTCGAGGGTTTCGTCGTCGGCGTCGAGCTCTGAGAGTGCGTGGCTCTGGCGGCGGAGCTGGTCGCCGAGGTGGAACATGCCGGCACTGAGGAGGACCTCGGCGAGCGCGGCCGCGCGGGCGCCTTGGTGGTCGGCGCTGACGGCGAGGTCGTCGATGATCTCGATGAGGGTTGCGCGGGATCCCATCGTTGGGTCTTCTCCTGGAGTGAGCTCGCGGAGCGCTTCACGGTTGAGCAGCGTCTGGAAGAGCCTGTGCATCCGTTGGGTGAGGGGGCGGCCGTCGCGGCGGGTGCAGTTGAGCGCGAACTCGCGGAAGCTCCATCGGACGGTGACGGGTGTGCCGGTCTGGATGGTCATGGCTTCCTGGAGGCGCACGGCGATGTCGGTCATCAGTGCTCCTCGGTTCGGCCCAGGTGGGGGATCTGCTTGAGGTGGGCGCCGCGGCCGTTGCCGAGCTGGGGGGAGATCGCGCAGCTGGGCAGGTGCAGTCTCGCGTTCGGCCCGTGGCCTGCTGCCGCGTGGGGTGTGGGCTGCCGCGTTGGCCGGGTGTGCCGGGCGCCTCGCTGAGTCAGCGGGAGGGGGTTGAAGCGCAGCGACAGGGCCCAGCGATGGCCGCCGAGCGCGCGGACGACCCGCAGCCACTCTCCCTCTTTGGTGGAGTCGATGGTGAAGGTGTTCGGCTGGTCAGACATCTGCGGCTTCTTTCGGTGCGAAGGGGCTGTTCTTGGCGTCGCGGAGCATCTGCCGGGTGATCGGCTCGGTCTCCTCGAGCGAGGCGAGCGAGAAGTAGTGGCGGCGGGCGCGGGCCGCTTCGGTGCAGGTGAGCAGCTGGCGGTTGCCGTGGTTCGGGCATCCTCCCTTGCTGCGGCATCCGGCCAGGTAGCCGGCGGTGGTGCCGTGCAGGGCGGCTTCGAGGATGTCGAGCGTCTTGCTCATCAGGCGGCCTGCCGGAGTCCGAGGTCGTCACGGTCGCGGTCGATGGTGCGGACGTCGACGCCGAGCAGGTCGCTGAGCTGGGTGAGGCTGAGTCCGCGTTCGGTCCCGCGTCGGGTGGCTTCGAGGCGCTCGTCTCGGGTGAGGCGGACGTTCTGGCCGGCGAGAGCGAGCTCGATCGCGATCTCGTCGAGCAGGGGTTCCTGCCCGGCTGTGGGCGGTGCCGGGTCGGTGTCGATGTCGTCCCAGGCCAGCGGCGGCAGCCAGCCGTGCCGGCGTGCGACCGTGAGTGCGTAGGAGCGGCCGACCCGCTGCGCTCGGGTGTGGGTGGGGGGCTGCTGGTCCCAGAGCTCGTCGTAGAGCGCGGCGATGTCGTCGTGGACACGGATGTCCACGTAGGCGCCTTCGAGTGCCTTGTTGACCTTCCAGCGCGGGTAGCCGAGTCGGCGTGCGATCTCGTGGTGGTTCCATCCGATCGCGGCCAGAGCCTGGAGGCGCCGGCGGGTGCCGCGGCCGTTGACTCGGCCCTGCGCGGCGAGAGTGCTGCTGTCGGGGGTGACTGCGAGGAGTTTGCGGGCGGTGGCGCCGGTGACGAACCGTGCCGTCTCGCTGTTGAGCAGGCGACGGACCGTGGCGCCGCCGACGCCGGCGCTGATGGCGATCCGTTCGGGGATCATCCCGGTGTCGACCAGTGCCTGCAGGTGCTGCCGGATCGGCTCGATGGGTTGGTGCGCGTCCTGGTATCGCCCGTAGGCCAGGAGACGGTAGCGGTCGCGGCGGCGGCGCGCGTTGCCGTCCATGCAGGCGCGGCACCCGCAGAGGTGGACGACGTAGCAGGTGGAGGTCAGCCCGTGCTTGTGGTCCGGCGGGCAGGTGTGGGTCCGCATCTTCTCCTCCTCACAGATGGTTATATTCCCGAATATAACCCGTTCCCGAGGGTTTGGAACCCCCTCACTGCTAAGGGGTGGCCCCAGAGGCTCGAAGTCGACAATCTGAACGAGCTACAACGTTTGTTGCGGTTTCTCGCTACACTGTGCGCATGGCAGGATCAACTTTCGCTCGTCTGGGCGAGCTCGCGTCACAGCGTTGGGGCCTGGTGACCACCGCCCAGGCGCTCGAGGCTGGCGTGGCGCGCCCGACCCTGACGCGCCTCGCCAACAGCGGCGCGCTCATCCGCGTCGCGCGCGGCGTCTACCGCCTCGCCGGCGCGCCAGAGCACGAGCAGGAGGCGATCCTCGCGACCTGGCTCGCCCTCGGCGGCGCCGACCGTCCCCGCACAGACACCGGCGTCCCGCCCGTCGTCGCCGCAGGCCAGACGGCCGCGCAGCTGCATGGCATCGGCGACTGGTTCCCCGGGCCACTCGAGTTCGTCGTTCCCACCCGCCGCGGTACCCGCCTGGACGGGGTGCGGCTCCGCACCCGCGAGCTCGCGCCCACCGAGGTGGTCTCCGTCGACGGGATGCCGACCATGAGCGTCGAGCGCACGATCGCCGACCTGATCGAGCAGTGGGTCGACCGCTCCCTCGTCGCCGATGCGCTCGCCGACGCCGCGGACGCGGGAAAGCTGCTCTCCCCCGCCCGCCTGACCGAGTATCTGGAGCCGCTGGCCAAGCCCAACAAGTACCCCTCGGGTGCCGCGCTCGCGGCTGATCTGCTCGCTCTTGCGGGCGTCGACGCGGTGGTGCCGGCCGATGCCTGAGCCCGACGGCTACAAAGACTGGACGGGGCTTGCGCAGGCGATCAAGGCGGCCGCGACGAAGGCAGCCGGTGACGGCGCGAGCGCGCTGGATGTGAATGCGCAGATCGTGCAGGCACAGCACGATCGTTTCCTCAGCCGGGTCTTTGCGGAGGGGGAAGAGTCCGAGTGGCTGCTCAAGGGCGGCACGGCGATGCTCGCCCGGGTGCCGAAGTCACGGTCGACGAAAGACCTGGATCTGGCCTCGACCGGCGCCGCCGATCTGGATGCCGCGCAGCAGGCGCTCGAGCAGGCAGCCGCGCGTGATCTCGGCGACCATGTGCGGTTCCAGCTCACCCGTGCCCGTGCGACCGGGCGAGGAGAGAACCAGCCGGGTGTCGCGACCCGGCGCCTGGTGTTCACATGTCTGGACGCGAACACCGGCCGGAGGATCTCCGACATCCCCATCGACGTGGTCGTCGGCCCTCCCCCGGTCGGCCGCGTCGAGACGATCGAGCCGTCGACGCGGCTGCAGCTGGGGCGGCCGGTCCCGTCGCACCCCTACCGGCTGTTCCCGATCTCCGATCAGGTCGCGGAGAAGGTCACTGCGACGATGAGCACCTACAACGGCCGCCCCAGCAGCCGCGCGAAAGACCTGGTGGACATCGTCACCATTGCACGCACGCAGCGCGTCGACCTGCGCGAGCTGCAGATGGCCATCGACGCGAAGCGTGCACTGTCAAAGCTCGACTCGTTCACTACGTTCACGGTCCCGGACGGTTGGGACGGTCCCTACCGGGTGCTCGCGGCCGGCACGCCCTCAGCCGGCGGGATCACCGATCTGGGTGAGGCCGTGGCTCTCGCGCGTCAGCTGATCGATCCCGCGCTCGCCGACGCGCCCGTGCAACCGGGGACGGTCTGGGTCCCTGGCTCAGGCTGGACACAGAACCCTCCGCCGCCGGAGCCGGGCGGCAGCGGATCCCCTTCGGGGGAGGTCCACGTGCGCGCGCACGTGCGCTCCGGTTATCCCGTCACGGAGCACTGGCGCGCAGCGCGCGGCTCAGCCCAGGAGTGACCGCGTCAGTGCGCCGCGTCGTACGCCTCGAGGATGGACGCGGGAACCCTGCCGCGATCGCTGACCTGGTGTCCGTTCTGACTGGCCCATTCACGCACCGTGTTGAGATCGGCCCGTCCGCCCCGCGACGTCCTCGCCGGACGCCGGGTGGCTGCGCCGATGCGGCGCGCGCTCTTGGCCCAGGCCTCGAACTCGAGATCGATCTCGAGTTGCTTTCCGTCGATCGCGAAGGTCGCGGGATCGAGCCGCTCGCCAGGTCGCGCACACCACCGCGAAGGGCGGCGTCATCGCGATGACGAAGTCGCTCGCTGCGGAGGGCGCCCGCTACGGCGTCCGCGCGAACTCGATCTCGCCTGGCTTCGTCAGCACCCCGGCGACGGACAAGGCGGTGGATGCGGAGGGCAAGGCCTGGCAGGTCGGCAACGCGCTCATTCAACGCCCCGGCACGGGCGAGGACATCGCGTACATGCCGCTCTACCTGGCCTCCGACGAGTCCTCTTGGGTGACCGGACAGAACTACAGCGTCGACGGCGGCGCGACCGCCGGGTGGCGGAACGACAGCGAGACGGACCGACTGGCCGCGAAGAACGGCTGACACGCGGGTCGCGGCGCGACCGGTGACGGACGTGAGGCACGGTGTCAGCTGACACCGTGCCTCCCGTCCGTCGTGGCCACCTCGTCTAAATCGCGAGGTACCCGCCGTCGACGGCGAACTGCGCGCCGGTCGCGAAGGCGGCCGCGTCGGAACCGAGCCACGCGACCATCTCGGCGATGTCGTGCGGCGTGCCGAGTCGGCCGATCGGGTGCTTCGTCAGCAGCGCGTCCTTGAAGCCGGGGTAGGTCTCCTCCAGCGCGTCTATCATTGGCGTCTGGATCACCCCGGGCAGCACTGCGTTCACGCGGATGCCTTTGTCGGAGTACTCCACCGCGGCGGCTCGGGTGAGGCCGATGACGCCGTGCTTCGACGTGACGTAGGCGGACTGGTGGGCGATGGCGACCTGCCCGAGGGACGAGGCGGTGTTGATGATGGATCCGCCGCCCTGCGCCAGCATCTGCGGGATCTCGGCCTGCACGCCGGTTCAATATTCCGCACAGAGGAAGTTGGCCCCACGGCGTTACTGCAGTCAATCGTTCTGTTGCGCAAGCCCCCGCAGGTAAGCACGTGCGTCGTCGAGGCTGACGACATCGCCGTACTTCGCGTCGATGTCAAAGAGGCTGGCCAGGTGCGGAAGGGCTGCCCGATCGCCGACTGCCTCTTCGACGACGATGGTGTGGAAGCCGTAGGAGCAGGCGTCAACCGCCGAGGCGCGCACGCACCCACTGGTGGTGCAGCCGACGATGATGATGGTGTCGACACCCCGTGAGATCAAGCGTGCGGCGAGATCAGTTCCGAAGAAGCAGGATGCGTACTTCTTCACCAGGGTCATCTCGTGGGGCAGCTGGCCCAGCCTGCTGTCGACCTCCACCCATTCGCTGCCCTCCACCAACAGGTGGTTGGACGGGATCTTCTTGATCCAGAGCCCCGCCTCCTGCAATTCGGTGTCGTACGCGACCGTCGAGAAGAAGATGGGGATCTCGAGTTCACGGGCGGGGACGAGTAAGGCATTGGTGGCGGCCAGCTGTGACTCCAGTTCGCCTGACAGGGGCGAACGGCTGTCCGTGAATCCGGTGATCAAGTCGACGATCAGCAGCGCCGGCTTCTCGCCGTAGCCGATCCGGCCGCCCAATCCCTTGGCCTTGAACTCGTCGCGCAGCCGTGCGTACTCATCGATCAGCTCCGTATTCGTCACGAATCGGCTCTCCTGTTCCCCGTCGACTGATAGTGCGCCGCGATGGCATCGCTCGTCGTCACCCAGACACCATCGTGAGACGTGATGTGCTCGAGGGCCCGATCAAGGTAGCGGTGGCGGAACGGCTGGCCGACGATGAACGGGTGCAACGGCAGCGACATGACGCGACCCGAGTGCTCGGAGTCTGAATAGAGCTGATCGAACTGGTCGATCACCGCTTCCAGGAACTGCGGGCCGGTATAGCTCTTACTCACGAACATCGTCACATCGTTGAGTTCTATCGTGTAGGGAACGCTGAACATCCCGTCGACGTTCAGCGGATACGGCTGATCGTCGTTCGTCCAGTCCAGGACGTAGTCATACCCCAGCTCCCGAAGGATCCGCGGCGTCTCGAACGTCTCTGTGAGCGCCGGGCCAAGCCAGCCCCGCGGCCGTACTCCGGTGGCGGAGGCGATTGTATCCGTCACGTCTTGAAGGTAGGCGCGCTCCGTGTCAGCACCCATTCCAGCTTGGAAGGTGGAATTGTCGCGGCCATGCGCGAGCCACGCCCAGCCGCGTTGCCGGCCTGCCTCGAGAATCTGGGGGTAGTGCCGACAAACGTCGGAGTTGAGAAGCACACTTGCGGGCACTCCATGTCGGTCGAGGCTCTCGATCATCCGCCACAGGCCTACCCGCGGACCGTAATCGCGCCAGCCGTAATTGAGTGGATCCGGCTGCAGCATCGCGGTACCGCCGAAGATGCTCGTGGAGGGCTTGTCGATCTGATAGTGCTCGATGTTCAGCCCGACATAGAACGCCACTCGGGCCCCATTCGGCCACGAAATCGTCGGTCGCTCCGTGATCGGGCTGTAATCGAAGCGGAAAGTGTCAAGGCGGGTGAGACAGATTCCGTCAGGCGGTCTGTATGAGGGC
>CAMFIY010000033.1 GCA_945952575.1 uncultured Leucobacter sp. | reverse complement strand
GCCCTCGATCTCGAACACCAGCTCCGGCTTCATCATCGCGCGCAACCCGGGATCCTCGTAGAGCGCGGCGCCCCACGCCGCGTTCGACCAGTGCCGGTAGGTGAGCCAGGTCGGCCACAGATCCTGCGCGCCGCCGAACGTGCCGAAGGCCGGCAGCGCATCGAGCTCGACGATCGTCGCGCCCGCCCCCGCGAGCCGCCCCAGCGCAGCCCGGGCGACCTCGAGCACCTCCGGCTCGACGGGCAGGTACCCGCCGAGGTCGCCGAGCCAGCCGATGCGCAGCGACGCGGGCTCGCGGGCCTCGACGCGCGCGAAGCGCCCGGGATCGTCGTGGATCGACATCGGCGAGCGGTCGTCGTAGCCCGCCATCGTCGCGAGCAGGAGTCCGAGATCCCGGGCATCGCGCGCGATCGGACCCTCGACGCCGCCCTGTGCCGCGAACTGCTCGCCGAGCGCCGGCACCCGTCCGACGGAGGGGCGCAGGCCGAGCACGTTGTTCCAGCCGGGCGGGTTGCGCAGCGACCCCATGAAGTCGCTGCCGTCGGCGACCGGGAGCATCCGGAGCGCGACGGCGACCGCCGCGCCGCCGCTGCTGCCGCCGGCCGAGCGCGTCGGATCGTAGGCGTTGCCGGTCGTGCCGTAGACCCCGTTGTAGGTGTGCGATCCGAGGCCGAACTCGGGAGTGTTCGTGCGGCCGATGAAGATCGCCCCGGCGGCGCGGATGCGCTCCACGAAGATGTCGTCGCGGTCGGCGACCGGCGCGGGATACGGTGCGCGGAAGAACCCGAACGAGGTCGGCCAGCCGCGCACGTCGGCGAGATCCTTCACCGCCTGGGGGAAGCCGTGCATCCAGCCCTCGACGGCGCCCGCGTCGAGCAGACGGTCCTTCTCGGCCGCCTCGGCGAGCAGCTCGGCCCGCGGCCGCAGCGCGACGATCGCGTTGACCGCGGGGTTCACGCGGTCGATGTGGTCGAGGTACGCGGTCATCACCTCGACGCAGCTGACCGCACGCGAGCGGATCGCGCTCGAGAGCTCGGCGGCGCTCCAGAAGACCAGCGCGCCGAGTTCGGCCGGGCGGCGCACCGCCGGCCACTCCACCGTTTCGAGGATGCTCATGGATGCCCCTTCCTGCCGCGAGAGTTACCAACCTAGTCCGCTGTCGGAATTAGCATGATCCTCATGCCTGATTCTTCCTTCGTCGCACCCGGAATGGAGCCCGTCGCCGAGGCCTTCGCGCGGATGATCGCCGACGGTCGCGAGCTCGGCGGCGAAGTCGCCGTCTACCGCGGCGGCGAGCCGCTCCTCGTCGCACGCGGCGGGACGGCCGACTCCGCCGGGCGAGCGTGGGAGGCGCGCACCCTGGTGCAGGTCTTCTCGACCGGCAAGGCCATCGCGGCAGCGGCCGCGCTCGCGGCGGTCGCCGACGGAGCGCTCGGGCTCGACGAGCCGATCACGCGGCACTGGCGCGAGTACCGCGACGACCCCGAACGGCCCACAACGCTGCGCCGGCTGCTCGCGCACCGCGCCGGCAAGTTCGCGTTCCCGGAACCCGGTGGCGAGGCGGCCGGCATCGACCCGCTCGACTACGACGCCATGATCGCGAGCCTGGCCGCGCTCGAGCCCGAGTTCCCCGAGGGCTTCGGCTCGGTCGAGCACGCGACCAGCTACGGGCACCTCATCGACGGGGCGCTGCGCGCGGCCGGCGCCCCGAGCGTGGCGGAGATCGCCGTCGAGCTGGGCGGCCTCGTCGGCGCGACCTTCCGCTTCGGGGTGCCCGAGCCCGAGCTGGCCCGCGTCGCCGAGCTCGAGCTCGTCGATCCCGATTGGGTGGCGCCCTTCCTGACCACGGATCCCGCCGTGCGCGCACTCACCCGACCGCGCGAGGCGCTGGATCCCTCAGCGCTGAACCGACCCGAATGGCGCCGCGCGAGCTTCCCGGCGATCGGTCTGCACACCGATGCGGTGTCGCTCGCTCGCTGGTACGACGACCTCGGCCGCTCGCTGGGCGGCGGCGAACCGAATCGCGGCACCGGTCGCGCAGACGGCGGCGAACTGAGCGCGCGTCTCGGCGGAGCGCTCGTCCGCGAAGCGGCGACGGGCCAGGGCACCACGATCGACGCCTTCTCCGGTGAGGTGGACTGGGCGCTCGGGATGCGGGTCGACGGCGCCGACATCGGTATGGGCGGGATCGGCGGCAGCTCGGCGTGGTACTCGGGCGAGTACGACTACGCGATGGCCTACGTCACGCGCGGCCTCGGCACGCACGAGCGCGTGGACGAACTCGCCGAGCTCGTCGAGGCGTCGCTGCGCGCCGGCTGAGCACGCCGACGGTCGATCGCCCCGATCCGCGGGGGTCGCGGCCGGCCGGTGCGGACCGATACGCCCGCCGGTCGATGTCTCGTGTCGCTGGGACCGCTATCGCGGAGGCTCGGTCTTCGCATCCTGCGCGGGGAACAGCACCTTCTGGATGATGATGATCCCGCTCGCCGCGATCGGGATCGCGACCAGTGCACCGAGGATCCCGCCCAGCGCACCGCCGCCCACGGCGGCGATCACCACGACCGCGCCCGGCACCGCCACCGCCTTGCTCATGATCCGCGGGCTCAGGATGTACGCCTCGACCTGCATGTAGACGAGGTAGTAGATCAGCGTGACGAGCGCGGTCAGCGGCGACGCGAACAGGCTGATGAGCGAGTTGATGATGGCCCCGCTCAGCGTGCCGACGAGCGGGATCAGCGAGCCCACGAACGCTATCAGGGCGAGCAGTGCGGGCATCGGCGCGCCGACGATGCTGAGGAAGACGAGGCTGAGCACGCCGTTGATCAGGGCGAGGCTGACCTGCCCGATCACGTATCGGCCGACGGCGCCGGAGACGTCCTCGAGCAGTTCGGTGAAGCGCTTGCGCTGGTAGGCCGGCACGAACCGTGCGGCGACCCGCTTCATCGAGCGCAGCGATGCCATGAAGTAGAGGGTCAGGATCAGGACGATCGTGACGCCCGTGATCCCGCCCGCGATGCCGGCGCCCACCGCGAGCAGGCCGCCGCCGATCTGGGTGAGGTTGCTCGGATCCTGCAGGAACGTGAGCACGCCCTGCGCGGCCTTGTCGAACGTGTCGCGGTACTGCGCGGTCAGCTGGTGGAACCAGTCGCTCCGCGTCACATCCTCGACGATGCTCGGCGCATCGCGCACCAGATTCGCCACTTGCTGCACGAGAATCGGGATGATCGCGAGCACGATGCCGGCGAACACGAGCACGACGACGACCACGACGATGGTGACCGCGGCGGGACGGGGCAGCTTGCGCTCGATGAACCTCACGATCGGGTCCAGGCCGAGCGCGAGGAACAGCGCGACGCCGATGTAGATGAGCACCGTCGCGAGCTGCCCGACGATCGCGCCGATGAGCAGCGCGACCATCACGCCGAGCGTGCCGACGAGACCGAAGCTGAAGGGCCGGATCCGCGTCGTCGTGCCGCGGACGAGCAGGGACGTCCCGCTGTCCGCTCCGCTGACCCGCGTCGACTCGTCTTGCGGGCGCCTCGCCCCGCCGAACTGTATGCGCACGCCGTCTCCTTCCGTCGAATGCCCCGAGCACGCCGATCCCCTCTCCCCTCAGTGCAGCACTTCGCACCCGGAGAACGGTCGCGGCTCGCCGTAGGCTCCGCGAACCGTCGGCCGAGCCGAACGCGGGGTCCGCCGCGAGTGCGACGGCGTGCACCGGGTGACGGCGTGCGGGCCGCGCCCCATCGCTGTCGGATCACCGCTCGCACTGCTAATATCCGAGAAGGGGGGTCCTGATGGGGCGCTATTGTTGCGCCTTCGAGTCTTATCGCGTGGCGCGCGCGCCGGGCGCTTTTACGAGGGTGGATACTGTGGGAATGACCAACCAGAGCGGGTCTGGGGACCGCCTGCCTCTTGTGGCCGGAGACGAAGAGTCGGCGACCCAGCGCGCGTACTCGCATATCCGCACCGGGATCCTCGAGGGGCGCCTGCGGACCGGTGAGATGCTCAGCGAGGGCGTGCTCGGAGCCGAGCTGAATCTGAGCCGCACCCCCATCCGTGCCGCTCTCGCGCGGCTGCAGGATGAGCAGTGGATCACCATCTATCCGAAGCGCGGCGCGCTGGTCCGCGGCATGAGCGAGCGGATGGTCGGCGATCTGATCGATGCGCGATTCATCCTCGAGGCGGCGGCGATCCACCGCACCTCACCGGCGCGGAAGGCTGAGCTCGCCGAGCGGCTGAGCGGTCTGCTCGACGAGCAGGAGCAGGCGACCGCGGATCGGGATCTGCGCCGGCTCATCGATCTTCTGGTGGCCTTCCACCGTGCGTTCGTCGAGGCGAGCGGCAACTCGGTCATGCTCGAGCTCAGCGACCGGCTCGCCGATCGTCAGCGGCACATGCTCTTCCACATGGGCGATGAGCTCGTGGCGCGCTCCGAACGCAATCTGACCGAGCACCGCGCGCTTCTCGAGGCGCTCCGCATCGGCGACGACGACCTCTTCACCAAGACGCTGCACACGCACATGGACAGCCCGCCGGCCGACGGCTACGTGCGGGTCCCGAGCCCTCACGACACCGTCGACCGCATGGACGCGTCCGCGGGCCTGCCGAGCGGGGAGATCCCGACTCCGGTCGCCTGACGGCGCGGAACGTCGCGCGGGAGCCGTTCCGGCCGTCGCACCGGACTCATTGTCGGCCCACAGGAACGCCCCGTATGGTGTGAGGTATGCCGGATGATCTGCTGTCGGACCTCGCACTCGGCGCCGAGGGCGAGGTCGACGCCGACGCGAGCGGCAGCGCCGCGGCGCCGGCCGGGCAGGCCGCGAACGATGCGGAGCTCGGCGAGGTCGACGCGCTGGCCCGTCGTATCGCGCGCTCCCTGGGCCGGGTGCTGAACGGCAAGCCCGAGGCGATCGAAGCGACCGTCACGACCCTGCTGGCCGGCGGCCACCTGCTGCTCGAAGACGTTCCGGGCGTCGGCAAGACGACCCTCGCCACCGCCCTCGCGCGCTCGATCGACGCGCAGGTGCAGCGGATCCAGTTCACCTCCGACATGCTGCCGACCGACGTGACCGGGCTCTCGATCTTCGACCAGGAGCGGCACGCCTTCCAGTTCCACCCCGGTCCGATCTTCACGAACATCGCCATCGGCGACGAGGTCAATCGCGCCACGCCGAAGACCCAATCCGCGCTGCTCGAGGCGATGGGCGAGGGATCGGTCACGGTCGACGGGCACACCCGTGCGCTGCCCGAGCTCTTCATCGTCATCGCCACCCAGAATCCGCAGGACATGGAGGGCACCTTCCCTCTGCCCGAGGCGCAGCGCGACCGGTTCATGACGCGGATCTCGCTCGGCTACCCGGATGCGGAGGCCGAGATCGCGATGCTCGCGGCCCGCGAGGCCTCCGATCCGGCTCAGTCGGTCACCGCGGTGGCGCGCATCGAGGACGTCCTCGCCGCCCAGCGCACCGTGTCCCGGGTGCATCTCTCGGACGTGGTCGCCCGCTACCTCGTGGCCATCGTCGCGGGCACCCGCGAGCACACGGGCATCTCGCTCGGCGGCAGCCCGCGCGCGACCCTCCATCTCGCGCGCATGGCCCGATCCCGTGCAGCGATCCGCGGCCGCGGCTTCGTCACGCCGGACGACGTGGCCTCCCTCGCCGGCGCCGTGCTGCCCCATCGTCTCGCCCCGCTCGGCCACTTCGCCACCATGCGGGAGGCGTACCTGGCCGCGAGCAGCGCGGTCGCCGAGGTCGTGGCGCGGACGCCAGTGGGCTGAGCATGGCGCTCTCGCCCGCTCCGGCAGCCGCGATGCCCGTCTGGCTGACGCGGCGGGGCTGGAGTGTGCTCGGCTCCGCCTTCGCGCTGTGGCTGGCCTGGTTCGGCGTCGGCCTGCGCGACCTCTGGTATCTCATCGCGCTGCTGCTCGCGCTCCTGCTGCTCGCGCTGGTCGGGGCGGTGGTGCGCGGGATCCTGGCGCGCGTCGACATCCGGGTCACGACCGCCAACCCGACGCCCGCCCGCGGCGACACGGTCGCGCTCACCGCGACGATCGCCCCGGGGCTCGGTCTGGCCGGCTCGTTCCGCCTGGTCTGGGCGGCGGGAGACGCGGTGCGGGTGCTGGAACCGGATGATCCGGAGATCTCGCGGGTGGACTGGGAGGCGACCGGGCGCGGCCGGGTACGGGTCGGCATCGTCGCGGTGCAGCTGCTCGACCCGCTCGGCCTCGCCGTCCGGCGCGTGCGCATGTCGGCGGGCAGGGCGGATGCCGCCAGGAGCACGGTCGACCTGCTGGTCCTGCCCCGGCTCCTCGGCGGACTCGCCGAGCGCGCCGACGAGCTGCAGCCCGCCGCCGGGGCCGAGGACCTGTCGACCCGCCCGGTCTCCCTGCTCGACAGCGGATCGCCCGCGGGCGCCGTGCGCGAATACCGCAGCGGAGATCCGCGGCGCCAGATCCACTGGAAGCAGAGCGCCCGGCAGGGCGAGCTGCTGGTCAACCTGCACGAGACGGCCGATGCGCCCGAGCGCGCCGTGCTGCTGGTGACGACGGCGGGAGCATACCCGGTCGGCAACGGCGATCCGGCCGGCAGGCCTCGGGCGGGCGCGGGCGAGAGCACCGGGACCGAGGCGTTCGAGCTGGCCGTCTCGGCGACGGCGACGCTGGCGCTCAGGTGGATCCGGCAGGGCTTCTCGGTGCGCCTGCAGCTCGGCGGCGAGCGCCCGTTGCGCTGCAAGACCGAGGGCGAGGTGCTGCGCGAGCTGGCATACGCGCGCATGGCCGCAGGCCCGGAGTCCGAGCTGTGGGATCCGCAGGGCTCGGGGTTCCGGCACGCCGCACCACCGCACGTCGTCGTGACCGGATCGATCACCGCGCAGTTGTGCGCCGGCCTGGCGCGGCTCGGCGGTGGCGGGATGCTGCTCGCCCAGAGCCGACGGCCCGGCACCGAGGTGCCCGAGCGCTGGCGCGCCATCGGGCTGTCGGGTCGGACGGATCCGTCGAACGGGCCGAGCCGGTCGGAGCCGTCCGCCGCCCCGGACGCGGGCGTCGCGGACCCGGCAGCAGTTCGGCCCCCAGCGGTGCGGCATGGCTAGGAGCGCGCCCGCACGGGCGGGGCGCCGCCCGAGCGGGGATCCCGCTTCCGCCCCGGTGCGCCCGCGGAACGACCGAGCCGATATCGGCGGCCCCTGGCACCCCCGGGTCCCCCAGCTGCTGATCGCAGCCGCACTGCTGATCGCCCTGTGGCTCACCGTGCTGCTCGGTCTCGCCCCGGTCTTCGAGATCGGGGCCTGGACCTGGCGTGCGCTCTCGATCGCCGTCTCGGCGATCGGTGCCGCTACGCTCGTCTTCGCGGGCGAGCTGGCCGCGGGGAGATCCCGCGGGAGGCATCGCCCGCAACCGATCAGGATGGCGGTGATCGGCACGCTCGCCGGAGCGCTGTGCTGGACGTGGTGGTTCACGACGTCCGGGCGCGCGCGCGATTGGCTGCGGGATCCGCTCGCCGGCCTGCTGCAGGCCTGGGGGCAGATCGACCACGGCGCCGCGCCGCTCGAACTGACCGGCCCGCTCGAGGACGCGGTGCTCTTCGTGATGCTCCTGCTCGCCGCGATCACCGCAGTGGTCTTCGCCGGCCTCGGGCACCCGCTTGCCGCCGGCAGCCTCGTGGCGCTGCTCCTGCTGGTCCCGGTGGGCGCCACCGGATTTCCCGCGACGGGCGCACCGCTGCTCGTCACCGGCGTCCTGCTCGCATTGCTGGCGTGGATCGGCTCGCCGGCCCCCGGAGCCATCGGCCTCGTCGCCGCCGGGGCCGCGGTCGCGGTCGCCGCCGGCTCCGTCGCGTTCGCCCCGCCGACGCGGGATCGCATCTGGAACCAGTCGATCACCCTCTCCCCGATCTCGGCCACAGTGCCGGACGTCACCATCGCGCTCGCCGAGGACCTCCGTCAGCACAGCAATGCGCGCGCGTTCACATTCACGCGCACAGAAGGACCGAAGCGCTTCACCCTCGCCACGCTCGCGGACTTCGAGGGCGGGCGCTGGCTGCCGCAGAGCCGGCTGGATCCCGCGGGACTCACCGTCGACCGAGCGCGCTGGGCCGGCACCCTTCCCCCGCTCGCGGACCCCGCGGCCGAGCGACGCGACGCCGGGGTGACCATCACCATCGACGGGCTCCTCAGCTCCTGGCTGCCGCTCTCGCAGTCGGCCACGCAGGCGACGGACGCCGACGGCGCCGGTGGGTTCGATCCGAGCCGATGGAGGTGGACGGCGAGCACGAACACCGCGCGCTCGGAGAACTCGATCACTCGGAAGGGCGACAGGTACACGGTGCCGGACGGGCAGCAGCTGGGAGAAGAGCAGGTGCGCAACCTCCTCGCCTTCCAGTACTTCCCCGGGACGAACATCACGGTCGACCCCGGCACCGGTCGGATCGTCAACACGGAGGGTCAGGGCGAGAGCGCCTACACCGGCGAGCCGGGCGCGCTTCCCGGCTCGGAACTCATCACGGATCGGGACACGGCATCCGCCGCGCTCGCCCCCTACCTCGCCCTGCCCGACGACCTGCCGACCGAGATCTCGCGGGCAGCGCGCGAGGCGGCCGGAGACGCGGACAATCGCCTCGCGGTCAGCATGCGGTTGCAGGACTGGTTCCGGGACGGCTCGTTCGTCTACGACGAATCCGCACCCTACGAGCCGGGGGCGGATCCGAACGATCCTTACGCGGTCATGGTGGCCCTGCTCGAGCAGAAGCGGGGCTTCTGCGTGCACTACGCCTCGACGTTCGCGATCATGGCGCGGTCGCTCGGGGTGCCGGCCCGCGTCGCGGTCGGCTATGCCGTCCGCGCCTTCCAGAACCAGGCGGAGACGACGGTTCGCGGCAAGGACCTGCACGCCTGGCCCGAGATCTACATCGACGACCAGGGCTGGGTCGCGTTCGAGCCGACCCCGGGCGGTGCGGGCATGCGCGCCGACACGCTGCAGAACGTGCCCGCGACGCCCACGACGGATCCGAGCACCGAGCCGAGCCGGACCGCCGAGCAGCCGTCGACCCGGACGACGCCCACCGAGCAACCCGAGCGGGGCGACATCGGGGGCGGAACCGGGGGCGGCCGAGGCGGCGACGATGGCGGAGCCGGCGCGGCGGTCGTCTGGGCCGCGGTGCCGCTCGCGCTGCTCCTGCTCCTGCTGCCGGCCGCCTGGCGTCTGCTGCGCAGGCGCCGCCGGATGCGCGCGATCGCTCGCAGCGAGCATCCCGCGCAGCACGCCTGGGCAGAGCTCACCGACACGGTCGCCGACCTCCGACTGCTCGGCCCCCCGGACGCCACGGCGGTCGACGACGTGCCGATCCGCGCCCGGACATCCGACGCGCTGATCGAGCACCTCGAAGCGCGCGGGATGTTGAGCGGACCGTCGGCCGAGGCGGCCAGGACGGTCGGCGACGCGATGTCGGCGGAGCGCTTCGGCGGCAGCGCGGATCCTGCGGCCTCGGGAGAGGCGGCGCAGACGCTCAGCCGAGCCGTGCGCACGGTGCGCACCGCTCTGGGCACCGGCGCGAGCCGGTCCGACCGGGTCCGCGCGGCGCTGCTGCCGCGCTCGCTGTTCCCGCGCGCACCCGGCCCCTGAGCCGGCCCGACGACGAGAACCGCCTGCTCAGCCGTCGGAAACCGGATCAGCGATCCCGCACCACCCGGGCCTCGTCCCAGACAGGCGCCGGCGCCTCCCGCACCTCCCCATCGGATCCGAAGATCAGGAAGCGATCGAAATCGCGGGCGAACCAGCGGTCGTGAGTCACGGCGATCACCGTGCCCTCGAAGAGGTTCAGCGCGTGCTGGAGCGCCTCGGCCGAGACGAGATCGAGATTGTCGGTCGGCTCGTCGAGCAGCAGCATGGTGGCACCGCCGAGCTCGAGCAGCAGGATCTGGAACCTGGCCTGCTGCCCGCCCGAGAGGGAGTCGAAGGCCTGCTCGGCGGCTCGGGCCAGCTCGTATCGGGCGAGTGCTCGCGAAGCCTCCTCGCGGGGCATGCCGGCACGGTGCTCGTCGCCGCGGTGCAGGATCTCGAGCAGCGTCCGCCCCGCGAGATCGGGTCGGCCGCGGTTCTGCGCGAACCAGCCCGGGCGCACCCGGGCGCCGAGGGTCGCGGAACCGGTGTGCGGAACCGGCTCGATGACCATGTCCGTGACCGGGGCGTGCTCGAGGTCGGGATCGGTTCCCCCCGCGGCGAGCAACCGCAGGAAATGCGACTTGCCGGATCCGTTCGAGCCGAGCACCGCGATCCGGTCGCCGTACCAGGCCTCCAGATCGAACGGGAACATCAGATCGGTCAGCTCCAGCGCGGTGCACACGAGTGCGCGCTTGCCCGTGCGCCCTCCCCGCAGACGCATCGCGATCTGCTGCTCGTGGGGCTGCTCCTCGGGCGGGCCCTCCTCCTCGAATCGGGCCAGCCGGGTCTGCGCTGCGCGATAGCGCGATGCCATGTCGGAGTTGTACGCGGCCTTCTGCTTGTACATCAGCATCAGCGAGCGCAGCTTCGCATGCTCCTCGTCCCAGCGGCGACGCAGTTCGTCCAGTCGCTCGAAGCGCTGCTTCCGCGCCTCGTGGTAGGTCTCGAAGCTGCCGGGATGCGTCCACGCGGTGCTGCCCGCCGCACCGAGCTCGAGCGTCACGATCCTGGTCGCCGTGCGGGCGAGGAGCTCGCGGTCGTGGCTGACGAAGAGCACCCCCTTGCCCGTCTCCCGCAGCTCCTCCTCGAGCCACCGCTTGCCCGGCACATCGAGGGAGTTGTCGGGCTCGTCGAGCAGCAGCAGCTCGTCCGGCCCCTGCAGCAGCGCCTCCAGCGCCAGTCGCTTCTGCTCGCCGCCCGAGAGCGTCGTGAGCGCGCGGTCGCGGCAGCGGTCGTACGGCACGCCGAGCGCAGCCACCGTGCAGGTGTCCCAGAGCACCTCGAAGTCGTACCCGCCCGCGTCGCCCCACGCCGTGATCGCCGACGCATAGGCCATCTGCGACTCCGTCGTGCCGCGCTGCACCATCTTGGCCTCGGCTCGCGAGACCGCTGCCGCCGCCGCCCGGATCCCTGGCGGCGCCACCGAGAGCAGCAGCTCGGCCACGGACCCGTCGGTGATGAACTGCCGCATCACGCCGAGCGAGCCGGAGCGGGCCACCGCTCCGGAGTCGGGAACGAGATCCCCGATCACCATGCGCAGCAGCGTGCTCTTGCCGGCGCCGTTCGGCCCGATCAGGGCGACGCGATCCCCGTCGCTCACGCTGAAGGAGATGTCGCGCAGCAGCGGCCGCCCGTCGGGCAGCGTGTACTCCACCGATGCGATGTCGAGATGACCCATAATGCTTCAACCTAGTGGATCATGCCGGCGGGCCCGCAGGGACGATGTCCCCCCTGCTTCCCGCCCGCGACGAACCGAGCAAGGAGAGCGCGTGACGGATACGGACTGGCTGCCCGAGGGGTTCGCGCACCCGACACGCCTCGACTTCGACGGCGCCGTCTATCTGCGTCCCATCCGCGCGACGGATGTCGACATCGACATGATCGCGGTCCGGGCGAATCGCGAGATGCTCTGGGAGCAGTACGGAGAGGCATGGGGCTGGCCCCCGATCGACATGAGCAGGGAGGCCGATCTCGAGGATCTCGTACGGCATGCCGAGGAGGTCGAGCGGCACGAGTCCTTCAATTACGCGATCCTGACGGGTGCAGAAGGATCCGACTCCCAGCGTCTGCTGGGGTGCGTGTACATCGACCCGCCGCAGTCCGGCGACCTCGACGGCGCGGCCGAGGTGTCGTGGTGGTGCGTCGCCGACGCCCCGACCGGGCTGGCCCAAGGTCTCGGCGGCTTCGTGCGCGCCTGGATCGCGAGGGACTGGCCGCTCGAGCGGGTGTCTTTCCCCTTCAACCCCGAGGAGCATCCCCGCCGGCGGAATCATCCGGAGCACGGAGCGCCCCCGCCAGGAACACGGTGACGGTCCCGACCAGGATCAGGATCCCGAGCCCCCAGCGCAGCCCCGCGATGCCGGTGATCGACCCGATGACGGGACTCGTGAGCAGGAAGCCGACGCGCATGAGCCAGCTCACCAGCGTGACCCCGGCGCCCTCGCTCACCCCGGGCAGCTTCGCCGCCGCGCCGAGGACGCTCGGGATGAGCGTCGCGGAGCCGTACCCGGCGAGGGCGAGGCCGAGCAGCAGCGTGGCCGGATGGTCGACGGTCGTGACCACGAGGATCGCGCCGATCGCGATGGACGCGCCGCCGAGACGCGCCACCGGGACCCGACCGAAGCGATGGATGAGCAGATCCCCGGTGAACCGTCCGATGCACTGGCTGCCGATCACGACCGTGTAGGCGATGCCGGCGACCTGCGGGATGAGTCCCCCGATCTCCACCCCGGCCATCGCCGCCCAGTTGTTGGCGACGTCCTCGACCATGGCGCCGCAGATCGCGATCACGACGAGCGGCAGCACGGCGCGGGCGACGATCCGCCAGGGCGCGCCGACCGCCGGGTGTCCGTCCGCAGCCGCGGTACGCGGCGGCTCCTGCGCGAACCCTCCGATCATCCGTCCGCCGGTCGCCACGAGCCCGATGCAGAGGAGGCCGGCCACCGCCAGGAAGACGCGGATGTCCACCCCGGACGCTGCGGCGGCCGTGGCCAGGACGCCGCCGGCGACGCCTCCCAGGCTCCAGAGCGCGTGCATCGACGAGAGGACCGGCCGACGCACCGCGTCCTGCACCCGGATCCCCGCCACGTTCTGCGCCACGTCGACGACGGCGTCGCAGAACCCTGCCAGAAAGAGGCACAGCGCGAACATCCAGCCGGCCGTCGCCCACCCCGCGCTCGCGATGGCCAGGGCGAGCGGGACGGTGCCGACGACGGCGACGCGCACCGGGCCGAAGCGCGCGATCAGCGGCGCCGGGACGGCCGAGGAGGCGATCGCGCCGGCTGCGTAGGAGGCGACGATGAAGCCGAACTGGATCGGAGTCAGCTCGAGGCGGTCGGCGACCAGGGGATACCACGGCAGCAGCGCGGCGAAGATCGCGCCGTTGCTGGCGAACATCAGTCCCGCGCCGCTCACGGCGCGCACGCCGCCCCCGGATCCCGAACTCACGTCTTGCAG
Source organism: uncultured Leucobacter sp. (assembly GCA_945952575.1). Taxonomy (GTDB): domain Bacteria; phylum Actinomycetota; class Actinomycetes; order Actinomycetales; family Microbacteriaceae; genus Leucobacter. Next base: position 968 of record CAMFIY010000033.1, on the reverse strand, counting down.
GATAGCGAACCGCAGCGGCGGGATTCGATCCGATGCGTCACGCGGAGATCTGCCGTCATCCGGAAGGGTTCCTCGGGGACTTCCGCGTGACGGCAGATCTCCGTCTGAGGGGCGTCGCGGGACGCCCCTCAGACGGGCTCAGACCCGGCGCCGACGCAGGAGCAGCAGTCCGCCGCCGGCGACGGCGAGCGCCGCGAACGCGACCCATCCGCCGATCGCCGGAGAGCCGGTGACCGGAAGGTCGTCGCCATCATCGGGATCCGTGCGCGGCGCGGACGCCGTCTTCACGTGGCCGTTCCACGAATCCGAGTCGTCCACCTGCCGGCCGCTCAGGACGCCCGTTCCGGTCACGCTCGCCGTATCGGCGTGCGTCTGGCCGGGCTTCAGCGCGGGCAGCGTGCCCGTGCACTCGAAGCGATCGCCGGGCTGGAACGGTCCGGCCCACTGCGTGCCGGTCACCGGAGCCGCCGGCGTGGAGCCCGGGAAGGTGCAGACCAGATCGGCGATCCGGCCCGACCCCGAGTCGAGCTCATCGGAGACCGTGATGTCCCGCAGCGCCTCGGGCCCGTCGTTCGAGACGGTGAAGCGGATCTTCTGAGGCGTGCCGGCGGTCAGAGACTTGCCCGGCGCCCGGTCGAAGTCACCCGTGTAGCCGTCGTTCGTGAGCGCGCCGTCCCGATCGTAGCTCGGTCCGGATCCGTTGCCCTCCTCAGTCCACTTCTCGATATCGATGCTCGGCCCGCCGGGCACGATCACGGCCTCGGAGTTGCCGAAGTCGTTGACGACGGCCCGGGTCTCGTCGGTGAGGCGCGCTGCGAAGTAGACGTTCGCGGTGTCCCCGTCGGGGAAGGTCGTGTTCGCCCGCTGGGTCAGGTTGATCGTCCCGTTCGGGCCCGCATTCGGGGCGAAGGGCGCGACCAGGTTCCCCTCGTCGGTGTCGACGGGGCCGTGGCCCGCGTTCGCGCCGG